>JABDRH010000250.1 GCA_013041835.1 Desulfatitalea sp.
GGTGAAACTCAATCGCCGGATTGTCGTGTAGAAATTCGTATAAATCCTTATAGCCCAGGGCTGCCGAAGCCACGAGTTTGCCTTCGTTAAAGCCTTTATGGCGGTTCGTGATCACACCGGCGGCGTACAGGTGCATGATGTCGTTGGTCAGATACTGGGAGTGGAAGCCCAAATCGTTTTTTTCGGAAAGGGTCTGAACGGTCGCCTGGGAGTTGGCATCAAGACCTACTTGCAGGGTGGCGCCGTCTTCTATGAGCCGGGAGATTTGACGCCCGAGCAAGGTGGAGGCTTCTGAACCGGGGGCGGGCAAGATGGTCAACAACTCTTCTTCATGTTCCACCAGCAGGTCCACATCATTCATGTGGATGAAGCCTTTTCCCATGACGCGGGGCATCCGGGGGTTGATCTGGGCGATCACCCGGTCGGCCGAGTAAGCCGCCGCCAGGGTTACATCCACCGATACGCCCAGGCTCATCCAGCCGAAATCGTCGGGGGGCGACACCTGAATCAGGGCGACATCGATGGGCAACTTGCGGCTTTTGAACAGCCGAGGCACCTCGGACATGTTGATGGGGGTAAAAAAACGCAGGTTGCGGGCAAAGGTTTTTGAGCGAGCCGATCCCAGGTAAATATGGCGTATGCTGAAATTGGTTTCGTGAGAGCGGTTGGCGATTTCCGTCAGGGGTGCACTCTCCAGGCTCATCATGCGCACGATTTCCAATCCGGCAAAATGGCTGGCCTGGTCGGCCATGGCCCGTACCAGGGCCTGGGGTTCGCCGCAGGCCGATCCAATGAAAACCCGCTGGCCGGGGCGGATCATCATCACCGCCTCTTCGGCCGTATGCAGTTTCTCCAGATAACTATCCGCCCAATACAAGGATTTGCCCATCATGCACCTCCCGGTGATGCGAATGGTTTCACACCTTTTTTCCGCTATTCCGCCTCTAAAATGAAACGGCAGTCGGCCACCGTGGCCCCTTGCCCTTCAGGATGCACCAGCAGTGGGTTGATGTCCAGCTCCTTGATTTCCGGGTGGTCGGTTACCAGATCCGACAAAGATACCAGCAGTTTTTCCACGGCGGCGATGTCCGCCTTGGGTTCGCCCCGAAAACCGTTGAGCAGGGCGAATCCTTTGATGCCACGCAGCATCATGCGGGCGTTGTTGCGGTTGATGGGGGCCAGCCGGAAGGTCACATCCTTGAAAACTTCGACCATCACACCGCCGGAACCGAACATGAGCAGGGGGCCGAATTTGGGATAGCGGTTGACCCCCAGGATGACCTCCCGGCCTTTGGGCGCCATTTTCTGCACCAGCACGCCTTCAATGACGGCATCGGCGTCATAGGCGCGGGCGTTGGCAATGATCTCGTCAAAGCCGCGCTTGACAGCGGCGGCGTCCGGCAAGCTGATCAGGACGCCGCCGGCATCTGATTTGTGAATGATCTGGGGTGATACGATCTTCAAGACCACTGGGTATCCCATGCCGTCGGCATGCTGTACTGCCTCCTCGGCGGTTCCGGCCAACTCGGTGGGAAGCACGTTGAACCCATAGGCCTTGAGCAGATGAATCCCGGCCAGCTCACCCAGGTAGAAGTTGCCGGCGGAAAGGTTTGAGGCCACGATTTCCCGCGCCGTTTCCCGGTCATGGGTGAACGTGAAGGGTGCCAGCTCCTGGCGGTTGAGCCATTTGGCATAGCGATGGATAGCGCCGAAGGCTTTGGCGGTATGCTCGGGGAAGGCGTAGACCGGAACGCCGTTTTCCTGCAGATACTTGACACCGGCGGACACATCGATGATGCCCATGAAGCAGCATAAAATCGGCTTGTGGGATCGCTTGGCGATGCGAACGATGGCTTCCGCCGTTCCGATGGCATTGGTCATGGATTGGGGTGTGAGGATGACGAGGGCGCCGTCCACGCCTTCGTCCCGGATGACCGAATTCAGCGCGTTTTCGTAGCGATCCTGGGCCGCATCGCCGATGATATCCACCGGGTTGTGCACATTGGCGGTGGCCGGTAGATGGCTCTTCAGGGCCTCGATGGTGTCTTCATGGAACTTGGCCAATTCCAGTCCCGACACCACGGTCATATCCGTGGCCACGATGCCCGGTCCGCCCGCGTTGGTGACGATGGCCACGCGGTTGCCGTGGGGCACCTTGCGGCGCATTTTGCCCAGGACATTCTCGTTCTTGTAAGCAAAGGCGATGGCGAAATCAAACAACTCGTCGATGCTCGCCACCCGGATAATGCCCGATTGGGCGAAAATGGCGTCGTACACCGCTTCGGAGCCGGCCAATGAGCCGGTGTGCGAGGCCGCGGCCTGGGCCCCGGCGCTGGTGCGGCCCGATTTGATGACCAGAATCGGTTTGGGCCGGTCACCGCCGGTGATCTCCCGCGCGACCCTGATGAATTCCTGGCCTCGCTGCAACTCTTCCAAGTAGATCATGATCACTTCCGTATCGGGATCATCGCGGAAGTAATGCAATAAATCCACTTCATCCACGTCGGCCTTGTTGCCGATGGAAATGAATTTGGAAAAGCCAAAATCCCGGTCGGCCGCGAAATCGAGCACCGCCGTGCACAAAGCGCCGCTTTGGGAGATGAAAGAGACGTTGCCCGCCTTGGGCATGCGCGCCGAAAAGCTGGCATTGAGCCGGACATCGCTCAGGGGATTGATCACGCCCAGGCAGTTGGGTCCTACCACGCGCACGCCATGCTCCCGACACATCTTAACGATACGCTGCTCGACCTGAAGACCCTCGCCGCCCACCTCCTTGAATCCGGCCGAGACGATGACCACGCCCTTGACGCCTTTGTCGATGGCTTCCCTGATGGCGCCCTCGGCGAGTTTGGGCGACAGGATGATCATGGCCAGGTCCAGCGGATATGGAATTTGCGAGATGGACGGGTAGGCCCTGACGCAAGCGATGGACTCGGCGGAAGGATTAACCGGATAAAGGACCCCCCGGTATCCGCCTTTAAGGATATTGACGAAGATGTCGTGGCCCACCTTGCCGGGCATTGACGAAGCGCCCACCACGGCCACGGATCCGGGGGTGAATATGGCATCAAGATCTTTCATGCGGCTCTCTTTTCAGGGTTGTGATTTTGGGCTCGCGAAAAAAATAAGTTAGGCATCTATACGCGAGCCCTTTCAGCGTAAACTTACAAAAGTTCGCTGAAAAAATCATTTCCTTTATCATCCACTAGGATGAAGGCCGGGAAATCCTTCACCGTGATCTTGTAGATCGCCTCCATGCCCAGCTCGGGAAATGCCACCGGCTCCATGTGAGTGATGCACTCCTTGCCCAGGCGCGCGGCCGGGCCACCGATGGACCCCAGGTAAAAGCCGCCGTGCTTTCGGCACGACTCGGTGACCACAGCCGAGCGGTTGCCCTTGGCCAGCATCACCAAGGAGGCGCCCTGGGCCTGAAAGAGCGGCACATAGGCATCCATCCGGCCGGCCGTGGTCGGCCCGAATGCCCCCGAGGCGTATCCGGAAGGTGTTTTGGCCGGACCGGCATAGTAGATGATGTGATCCTTAAAGTACTGGGGCAATCCTTCGCCGCTGTCCATTCGCGCCTTGAGCTTGGCATGGGCAATGTCCCGGGCCACGATCACAGTGCCGTTGAGCAACAGTCGTGTGGCCACGGGATGTTTGCGCAGTTCGGCGCGGATGCGCGCCATGGGCTGATTCAGGTCGAGAGCCACAGCCTCGCCGTCCGCTTCGGACGGCTCCGGCAGATAACGGGCCGGATCGGTTTCCAGTTGTTCCAGAAACAACCCCCCGGCAGTGATTTTGGCCTTGATGTTGCGGTCCGCGCTGCAACTCACCCCAATGCCGATGGGACAGGAAGCGCCGTGGCGCGGCAGCCGGATAACGCGCACGTCGTGACAAAAGTACTTTCCGCCGAACTGGGCGCCGATGCCCAGGCGTCGCGACTGGGCCAGCAATTCGGCCTCCGTGTCGAGATCGCGAAAGGCATGACCGCCTTCGCTGCCCCGGGTCGGCAGACGATCCAGGTATTTGGCGGAGGCCAGTTTGACGGTTTTAAGGGTTGTCTCAGCCGAGGTGCCGCCCACCACCACTGCCAGGTGGTAGGGCGGACAAGCGGCAGTGCCCAGGCTTTTCATTTTGCTCAGCAGAAAGGGTACCAGGGCTTCCGGCGTCAGAACCGCCTTGGTCTCCTGGTACAGGTAGGTCTTATTGGCCGAACCGCCGCCCTTGGCCAGCATGAGAAACGTGTAGGCTTCACCGTCCGTGGCATACAAATCGATCTGGGCCGGCAAATTGCACCCCGTGTTTTTCTCCGCGTACATGCTCAGGGGCGCATTTTGCGAGTACCGCAAGTTGTGGGTCACGTAAGCCTGGTAAACCCCCCGGGCAAGTGCCGCTTCGTCGTTGCCGCCGGTCCACACCCGATGCCCCCGCTTGCCGATGATGATGGCCGTGCCCGTGTCCTGGCACATGGGGAACTCGCCTTCGGCCGCGATGACCGCATTCTTGAGCATCTCCAAGGCCACGAAGCGATCGTTGGGCGAACTTTCCGGGTCTTTAAGGATGGCAGCCAACTGGGCCAGGTGCCCGCAACGGTAATAGTGGGAGACATCTTTGAAGGCCGCTTCGGCCAGCAAGCTCAAGCCCTGCGGCGCTATTTTCAGCAGCGGACCGTCTCCGAAGCGATCCAGGGACACGTAGGCATCGCTGATTTTTCGATAGGAAGTTTCATCCGATCCTTCCAAGGGGAACATGGACTGGTAATTGAATCCTTGCATTGCAGCGGCTCCTGGTTACTCAGTACAAAAAACGATGGGGCACAACCCGGGATGGTCAATGACCAATAATTTTATACGGTGATATGCTTTCGCGTCAAAACAAATAATTGAGTTGAACGCCCAGAATAATCGAGTCGGCGTCGTAGCTTCCCTTCAAATTTCCCCGGAGGTTGTTCTCGTTGGTCGCAGTGGCAACTTTGTTCAATTCCGGATTATCGAGGGTCCACAGATAGGTGGCGGCAAAATCCAGACTCAGGGAGGGCGTCAAGCGCCGGGTGCCACCCATGGACAACCAGAACCGGTCCTCGTCCGGCACGCGGGGGGTGCGCTCCTCGGCGTTGGGCACCGGCGTGGGGTCATAGGCCAGGCCGGAACGAAAGGTCCAGGCCTCGCTGTAGAACCAGTTCACACCGGCGGCCATCCGCCAGGTATCTTCCCAGTTGAGAGTGGTGATGCTGTCCGGTGCCCCGCCGTTGGAAGTGACCTTCAGTTCTTCCATGGAGTTCCACCCGGTCCAGGTGATATCCGCCATGACGGCCCACTGGACGTTGATCTGGTGGTAGGCGCTCAGCGAAGCGGTTGCCGGCAAATCGATCTTGGCTTCGGAGTCCTGGTTGCCGCCGAAGGCCGCCAGGCTGATGCCCGTTGCGCCCGCTGGATCGGTGAACTCGGTATTGCCGTCGACGTCGTGCTGAACCTGGGAACGGTAGGACAAACCGATGCGCGAATCACCGGACAGCTCGACCAACACACCGAGATTGAATCCATAAGCCCAGCTCTCGCCTTCCAGCTTGGCAAAACCGTCGGAGCCGGGCGTGGAGGGGGTCAATCCAGGGAAGGCAGCTCCCAAAGCGGGACTCAACGCGCTTGCCAGCCCGAAATCGATGGCATTGGTCAACTCCGCGGAAAGGTACTGGAAGCTGACGCCGGCGCCCACCGACCACTGGTCATTGATGCGCCAGGCCACGCTAGGGTTGATATCGAAACTTAAGATGTTCGATTTGACCGTATGATACCGGCCCACCCAATTGGCGTCGTATTCCGTGCCAAGGCCGAAAGGCACCACCACGCCGAGGCCGGCGACCCATTTCTCGTTGATGTGATAAGACAAAAACAGGTTCGGCACGTAATTGTAAAACCCCGCGTCACCGCCGTCGGCGCCCGCGGGTTGAATCGGCGCACCCAGCAGATTGGTGGCGGATTCACCCTTGAACGTAAAACTGGGTTTGATCATTAACAGGGCCGCGGCCGCTTCGTTTGTCTCCAGCCGTGTCATGCCGGCCGGGTTCCAGTAGATCGTGCTGGCATCCTGGGCGGCGGCCGCGCCGCCGGAATAAGAGGTCCCCTGACCCTTGACGCCTTTTTCCGTCAGGGCGAACCCCCCGGCGTGCAATGAAGACACTGACAACAACAGCCATCCCAAGATCCCGATTAGCCCAATTGTTTTTCCCATGTGTGACTCCTCCTGTGTTGATCAAAATGGTTTCTTTTGCTGAATTGGGGAAATTTCGCCGGTAGGCGTCCGGCCTTAAAGGGGGCACCAGACGCAATACAGGCATCACTGACCGAAACCGTATCCATTGAAAAGCGCTGGCGGAAGCGCTCAGCGCAGAGCGCAGTGTGAGAATAACACACTTGGATATCAGAAGGTTGGAAAAGGTGTCAATTGTTCAGATCACATCTTCCCTCGAGCGCGAAATAAATCCATCGCACCAAACAAATTATTTTAAGATGTAACGCCGCAGACGGACTCAAGGACAAGCAAGATTGGGAATTATTTTTTCCTGCGCCCTTGGTAGCTGTAGTTGATGGTGTAACCGTCCGGATGGACGATCTGCTGGAGGTTTCCGGCCGCGTCGCAGGCGTAACTGAACGGGTAGTTTTGACCGACGATGGTGATGGTCTTGCGGGTCACCCGGCCCAAATCGGCATAAGCGTTGTAAACCGTAACTTCTCAATAACCTATGGGACTATCAAGTTTGCACACCAACTCTAACTATTTCTATTACATGGCACTCGAAAAGGTTGCAATTGCTCCCATGGCTTATTGAGAAGTTACTACAGACCGCTATAAAAATGGCTGTGTGTTGCACTTTTTGCATGTGCTTCTGTAGAAACGGTGGCTGTTACGGTGTTCGCCCCACTCACAGTGGCGCGTCCGCAGCGGCTTTTCACCGCCTTCCCTATTCTCCCGTAAACCGGGCACCAAAAGCTGTCAAAAATTGTTCTCAAGTATGGAAAGTTAAACCGGGATAAATAGCCAACGCATTTTCCGAGGCTATCCCTTGAACTTGCCTGCCACCTCCTTGCCGTAGTCCTGACACGCTTTTATGCCTTCCTGGGAGTCGATGGCGTGCTCTTTCAGGTTCAGGGCGCCCAGATCGGTCATGTCCATCTTGTACACATGCTGCATGGTGTCGAAAATCATGGCCCCTGACTCGCCGCTGTGGGTATAGGAACAGAAGGCGCCGCCCATTTTACCGGTCAAATTGGCTTTCTGAGCCAGGAAAAGAAAATTCTTCATACCGCTGGTCATGTCGCGATGATAGGTGGGGCAGCCGAAGATGTAACCGTCATACCCGTTCAGATCATTTTCATTGCCGATTTCCGAAATTTTTTTCAATGTCGCTTCATGCCCGGCCAGGCGGATGCCTTCGGCTATGAAACCGGCCATCTTTTCGGTCATACCGGTTCTGCTGATGTATGCCACCAAAACCTTGTGCATCGTGCATCCTCCTATTTGTCTTCAATGGTAAAACGGGCCAGATTGGATTTCTGGGGAACGAACTCACCGATAGGGACGAGTTTCTTATTGAATTTGACGCAATCGACCACCGTGTTCCAAAGTTTTTCCAGATCGGCGGTTTCTTCCATACTTTCCGGCACAAATTCGACGATGTTTTTGTCCAAGCTGATTTTCATGCTGCTCTCCTTGTGAATTTTTTATCGAGTTTAAGGAATCTAATGATTTCAGGCAAGCGTTAATTTTGCAAATAGGCAACTTTGAATTCGTCGAGTTGCAGATCGCGAGTGGTACTGGTGCGTACACCGTGGCGCATGTAAAGAATGAAATCTTTGAGATCCCTGGCGTAGCCGGCCAGTTTATCTTGACTATCCGCAGGGTTGATTCGTTTTTTGTAGATGCGTCGCTCGGCTTCCGTGGCTTCCTGGTCGGTCATCCAGATGATCTCTTCGTAGGAACGGCCCTTAATTATTTCAATGAACTCCGAAATACTCAATGATGATGACAACATATCAGGTTTTCCCCTCGATTTTGACCCACTGTTGCAAGATACCGGCACCATCACCGCGCAGGATGTTTCAGCCATACCAGCGAAATTGCGCATGAATGTCACGTTTCACAATGCCGCCCATTAGCTATCAGCGAATTGTTAGGGAATTGTTAGGAGTCCATCGATCTTTTAAAGGTCCTAATGTAATTCAAACACAAGGCTCACATGCCTTTAATTCCCGGCGCCGATACTGCGGCCATTATTCGGCTTGTATGGAGGCTGTATCGATGGTTCCGATTCAAAACAATAGGGTGGGACGTATGTGCGCCGATTGCTGCCCATCCACCGCATTGGTTTAGGGCGCAGGAAATAAACCGAATGACGTTCGCCGTCACAGTCGCCCCGAGGGAGGAGATTGGGTTGCTGATGTTTACGCCATCCGCTGTCTTTAGGTACGTTGGGCAGTTCGCCCGCAACCGCATGCCCGGCCAGGTGGTGATACAAATCACCAATCGTTGCAACGCCCTTTGCCCCCAGTGTGGCATGCGCCGCGGTGCCGACATTCATCGGTCAGACTTGCCGGACGAAGAAATCCGCCGTACGTTGGATGCCTGCGCCGCCCAAGGCGTTCAGGCGGTTTCCTTCACGGGTGGCGAGCCGCTGTTGATGCTCGACCGGTTGATCGGGTGGATCAACCATGCCGGCCGCGCGGGCATCCCGTTTATCCGAACCGGCACCAATGGTTTCCTCTTGCGCGGCGCCGAACATCCCGGCTTTGAAGACCGCATCAAGGGCCTGGCCGAACGTCTGGCAGCCACACCACTGCGCAATTTCTGGATCAGCATCGATTCCTGTGTTCCCCAGGTGCATGAACAGATGCGCGGATTGAAAGGCGTCGTGGCCGGCATTGAAAAAGCGCTTCCCATTTTTCACGCCGCCGGTCTTTACCCGTCGGCCAACCTGGGGGTCAACCGCATGGTGGGCGGCAAGGCGACCACCGGCCTGCATCCGGATGGCTTTAAATTTAAAACACGCACGGCCTATCTTCAGGCCTTTCTCCGGGCTTATACGGTGTCGCTGGACCGCTTCTTCCGGCTGGTGGGTGACCTGGGTTTCACCACCGTCAACACCTGTTATCCCATGAGCATCGATGAAAGCGAACGCCAGGCCGGATTGAATGCCGTTTATGCCGCCACGACCACAGAGCGGGTAGTGCGCTTTGCGGCCGATGAGAAGGCCATGCTCTATAAGGCGCTGTTGGATACGATTCCGAATCATCGTCGGCGACTGCGCATTTTTTCTCCTCTCAGCGCCATCTACATGCTCCATCGCGCATATACGGATGAGGGCAAGGCCGACCTTTCCCATGGCTGTCGGGGCGGCGTGGATTTTTTCTTCATCGATGCCGTCAAAGGCAATGTATTTCCCTGCGGCTACCGGGGCAACGAGAATATGGGTAAATTCTGGGATCTGCGGCTCAAATCGCTGCGCCCCGATAACCGGTGCCGGCGCTGTGACTGGGAATGCTTTCGCGATCCATCGGAGTTGTGCGCACCCTTTTTGCAGGTCCTTTTTGCGCCCGCGACCCTGGCTCGGAAAATGACCGGTAATCCGGTTTTCCGCCGCCTCTGGCTCGAAGATCTCAGATACTATCGCTTGTGCGACTTTTTCGATGGGCGAAGGCCGCCGGCGCTTGAAAAACCGGGTCGCATGAGCATGAGACGACCTTCCTAATTAAAACTCGTCGTATTCACGAAAATCTATTCATTTACTAACACCCGCCTAATCTATCCAACGCTACTATTATCAGAATTGAAACGCGATATAAGGAGACAGCATCATGAAAATCGATGTTCACGTTCATTCCAGGCATTCGAAACGTCCCAGCCAATGGATCTTAAAAAGAATTGGATGCCCGGAAAGTTTCACCGACCCCTTGCAGCTTTACCAGATCGCAAAAAGCCGGGGCATGAGCCATGTGACCCTATCGGATCACAACACAATCGATGGCGCCTTGGAAATCGCGCACCTGCCCGGCACCTTCATCAGCGAAGAAATTACCACCTATTTTCCTGACGTGGGGTGCAAAGTGCATGTTCTGGCGTTGAATATCAACGAAGCGCATCATCTTGAACTCCAAAAGCTGCGCCGGAATATCTTCGATCTGGCTCGCTACCTGAAAGACGAGAACATTCTCGCCATCGTTGCCCACCCCCTCTATGCCATCAACGACCGCTTGACTATGGCGCACTTTGAACAGATGCTGCTGCTTTTTCAGCATTTCGAGCTCAACGGCGCCCGCAACAACCGGGAAAACGTTGTCCTCCGGGGCATCATCGCGCGACTCTCCGATAAGACCATCAACCAATTGGCCGATGCCCACGACCTGGCCCCTGTGTACCCCCGCCCCTGGGAAAAACGACTGTGGGGCGGCTCGGACGATCACAGCGCCCTGAACATCGCCCGCACATTCACGGAAATCAATGGTATCCGCGATCCGCGACGGCTCACCGGCGACACCGATCATCTGCAACTCACGGTCCATGGCCGCTCGGCGACGCCCTTGACCATGGCCCACAACCTTTACAGCATCGCCTACCAATACTACTGCAGCAAATTCAACTTGAGCCGTTACGCGGAAAAAGACGTGCTCGTGCGCTATTTAGACCGCAACCTGCGGGTGGACGAAAACCGGCAGTCCGGCCTCCTGTCTCGCCTCTATCTGCTATGGCGGCACCGCAGGGAAAAAATCACCCAAACACCGGTGTCCGACTCGCTGATGGCCCTACTGCGCCATGAAACGCGCCTGTTGATCCAGGACGACCCGGAATTTTACGCAGATAAGAACGCCCCATTCGACTTCGACCTGGCCGAGCGCCGCTGGTTCTCCTTCGTGGACCGCGCCAGCAAACGGGTAATGCTGCACTTCGGCAATCACTTGATCGATCACCTTTCGGGCGCCAAACTGTTCGACATCTTCTCAACTTTGGGTTCGGCGGGCGGCCTGTACACACTTTTGGCCCCCTACTTCGTGTCCTATCTGCAATTTGCCAAGGACCGCGAACTGAGCCTGGCGGCGGCCAGGCGCTTCACTTCGGCGCCTGCCGGAGAGGACGAAGAGACCTTCCGCTTTGCCCATTTCACCGACACCTATTACGAGGTCAACGGCGTGGCCAAGACCCTGCAGCAACAAGTCTATTACGCGTTAAAAAACAACAAGGCCTATACCCTGGTCACGTGCCGCACGGACGAAAGCACGGATCAGCCGGGCGTACGCAATTTCACCCCCATCGGCACCCACGACCTGCCCGAGTACCCCGAACTGAAGATCTTCTACCCGCCGTTTCTGGAGATGCTCCACTATTGCTACGATACTGAAATCGATCACATCCACACCGCCACACCGGGGCCGGTGGGTTTGGCGGCCCTGGCGATCGCCAAAATTCTCAAGCTGCCCATCAGCGGCACGTATCACACCGCCATACCGCAATACGCGCAGGTTTTAACCGACGACAACGCCATGGAAGAGCTGACCTGGAAGTATGTCTTGTGGTACTATGATCAACTGGATGTAATCTATGCGCCTTCCCAAGGCACTCGAGACGAGCTGGTAGCCAAGGGGATCAGCGCCGACAAGATCAAACGCTATCCCCGCGGCATCGATGTGGACTTCTTCCATCCGTCAAAACGCAACGGGGTATTCAAAAACAACTACGACCTCGCCGTACGGACGAAACTGCTTTACGTGGGCCGCGTTTCAAAGGAAAAAAACCTGGATATACTGACCCGGGCTTTCAAACGGATGGTGGCCGACGGAGAAAAGGTGCAACTGGTCATTGTGGGCGACGGTCCCTATCTGAAGGAAATGCAGGCCGAAATGAATGGA
>JABDRH010000254.1 GCA_013041835.1 Desulfatitalea sp.
AACGATAGGCATGTGCCTGGCATCGGTAATGATCATCTGCTCGGTATTCAACGGTTGCATCTACCCTCCCTATTCTTGAGTATATGTCTGCATGGGAGTGTATCAGTAACTGGTTGAAATGTCTAGAGGAATCTGTAAACCATGTATTCCAAATCAGAATCCGTAATCTGACATGGCCTCTTTAAGGTGGCGGACATACAGGTCCGCCCAGCCATCCAGTTCTCCGAGACCCCGCAATACCGGCATCACCTCGATGCCTGCTTTTTCAAACATATTTTTCCATGAATCCGCTTCATCGCCGGCCATATCGTTGGCAGCGTGATCCCCTGCGACCACCATCAAGGGAAACAACGTGATCCGTTTAATGTCGGCGTGCTGGAGTTCTTTTAAAACACGCCGAGGTTCCGGAAATCCTTCGACATTGCCGATAAAAATCGGCAAATCGGGGTTGGCATCGCGCAGCACGGCTTCAAACTCCACATAGGCTCCGGTGGAGAAAATCTCATTCCCATGACCCATGTATACGAGAACGGATCGGTTGTTCCGGGCTTGTACCACATCCTGTTTGATGATTTCGGCAGCCGCCGCAAGATCCACCCTGTAAGGGCGGACATCCCCGGAGGCTCCCAACGCCGGACGTCCCAAAATGATTTTTTTAAAGGGCTTATCCCGTTTCCTTAAGGTTTCGATGGAATTCAAGGCTTCAATTTCGGATTTTAGATTTTCATATTCCTCGCCGGCGAATATATGCGTGGACTGCACGGCGATCTGCCGATAGCCTTCATCCTGAAGGATAGCGATCGTAGCCAGCGGGTTGCGAATGCGATACAAAAAATCAGGTATCTCGGGATGTTCGGCGCGCCATTGGTCATCCTTCGCCCTCGTCGCCCACTTCGCCCGGACGATTTCCGAGGTAAAGGCCATCTTGACCGGCATGCCGGGAAAGGCGCGTTGCATCTTCTCTTGGAGATTGAGTATGGACTGAAGCGCCTTTGGATATGTCGTTCCGAACACCGCCAGCACGATGGCTTTTTTCTCCGCTCGCTGCTTGTCCATGGAAGAGAATACCGTTGTCGCGCCGGAAAGCACCATCATCAGCGTTAAAGATATAACCAATAATCGGTTCACGGGATTTCCTTTCTTGCCACCATTAAATGCAAGTCTTCAGATTCCTTGATCTTCCAACTTTTCGCACCTTCCCACATGTCGTCGATAGCATGCATGGTTAACATTTGACTTCGTATGCGACCAGAGCGGCGGGACCGTTCCTGATTTTCTCAGGATTCCCTATTACGCACTTCGGCGCATTTTAAAAAGGAGCCTATATCAAAACTGGTTCAATAGATCAAAAACTAAGGGCTCGTGCAAAAAATGGCCTCACATTTTCAGGCGCCGATCCATCTCACCCGGCTGCGTTACAAGACCTAAACCTGTTGTCCTTGCATATTCCATCACCCCAGAAAGGGTCATATATGACCGCTGGTTAAATGTGACCCCGGTTTTCACGAATCATTATGATGGTCCGTGAGCATCCTCTTTGCTTTTTTCCCCTTACAAATCAACACGATGTGGAATTAAACGCCAATATTTAAGATTTGGCATGAAGTTTGATTTTAACAACAACGTATAAGCCTCCTATTTTTTTCTTGGGCAGGGCTTTCACCCAAGCGATACGACCGCCCGTTCGCAATAAAATTTGGATAAATAGACATGAGAGAAAGCAGATTGTCCGAAAAAGCAGGCCAGCAGTATGCGATGGCTTGGGACACACATTACACGACAAAGGATATTCATAAACATCGTAGCGATCAGCCTTGCCGTCCATGTGAGGTCAACCCGCAAAAGGAGTTTCGCAATGAAAGAAATGATCGAAATTTTAGCACGTGCATTGGTTGATGAACCGGAATTGGTATCCGTAAACGAAGTCGGCGGAATGCACACCTCAATACTGGCGCTTACCGTCGCAAAAGCAGATATCGGCAAGGTCGTCGGCAAGCAGGGCCGTACAGCCGACGCGTTGCGGACTTTATTGAACGCCGTTTCGGCTAAGGAAAAGAAACGAACCTTACTTGAAATCGTGGATTAATGATAAAAACAGGAATTTCAAAGGGGTTGCCATAATGATCGTCATTAAAATCATCATGAACGTCATTCCGGGCAAGCATCTGGAAATGATGCAAACCCTTCTCTCCATGATCGAGCCGACGGCAAAGGAGGCGGGGTGCATTAGCTATGGCATTTTTTGTGATATTGAAGACAAAAACCATTTCTGCCTGCTTCAGGAGTGGGAAACCCGTGAATACCTGGATCATCATATAGCGTCTCATCGTTTCGGCATTTTATTAGGAACAAAAGCGCTTTTGAGAGAACCTTTGGAAATCCAGATTCACACGGTCTCTCATTCGGAGGGGATCGATGCTATTCATGGGGCCAGGAAGAAGCAGACAAAAATGTCTCCAATCGATAGGCAAAGGAACCTTATTGAATGAACGTTCTGTTTATTTACCCCAGTTTCCCGATACCTTTTGGTCCTTTTCGGACGCACACCGAGCACCAAAAACGCCGCAACAAGTAGTTGCTGAACTGTAGGAGGTAAGTTATGCCTAAATGGAATCAACCCCCAGCAGGATCCACGCCGATGCCGGATGACGTGCTGGAGAATATTCGACAACAGTTTAACAGAATCAAAGGCGGTCCGCTCCTCATCCTTGTTGCCGCTGTGTTGGTGTTGATCTTATGGACCGCATGGTTCACCGTCCAACCCGAGGAGACGGGTATTGTACAACGCTTCGGCAAGGTCATGCGCACGGCCGGTCCGGGGCTGCATTTCAAATTTCCCTATGGCATCGAAAAGGTCCGCCTGCTGCCAACGGCCCGTGTGCTGAAAGAAGAGTTCGGCTTTCGAACGGTGTATGCCGTTCCCGGTGAAAAGACCCGCTATGATACGCGCGGCGCTTACAAAGACGAGTCGCTGATGTTAACCGGAGATCTGAACGTCATCGATGTTCAATGGATCATCCAATACCGCATCGAAGACCCGATCCGTTACCTGTTCCAGGTCCGCGACACATCGAAAACAATCCGCGACACCACCGAGGCGGTTATGCGCCGGGCGGTCGGGAACCGTCTGGGCAGCGATGTGCTGACCACCGGACGGGTGGCGGTGGCCAGTGAAGCCAAAACCGAGATCCAGAAAATTCTGACGGCCTATGAAGCCGGCGTGCGCCTGGTGACCGTGGAACTTCAGGACGTAACTCCGCCGGATACGGTCAAGCCAGCCTTCAATGAAGTCAACGAGTCGCGCCAGGATAAAGAACGCACCATCAATAAAGCCCAGGAACAGGCCAACCGCGAAATCCCCAAGGCCCGGGGTGTGGCCGCGCAAAGCATCAGTGAGGCCGAAGGCTACGCACTGGAACGTATCAACCGGGCCGAAGGCGAAGCCACCCGCTTCGAAGCCATTCTAGGGCAGTACCAACAGGCACCACAGGTCACGCGCCGCCGGCTGTATCTCGAGGCCATGACCGGTTTTCTATCGGATATGAAAGGACTCTATATTGTAGATCAGGACCAAAAGGCCATGGTGCCGTGGCTTCCACTGGAATCCGGCGCGCATCCACAGGCACAAGGGAGGCAGCCATGAAGTTTACCGCCAAAGCAATAACCATCACCATTGCAGTAGTGATCGCTATCGTGCTCTATAGCGGCCTTTACACATTGGAAGAAGGCCTGCAGGCGATTGTCGTGCAGTTCGGCCGGCCTGTTGGGGAACCGGTCACCGAGGCGGGGCTGCACATGAAACTGCCCTTTGTGCAGGAGGTCCGGCGGTTTGAAAAGCGTCTGCTGGTCTGGGACGGTGATCCGAACCAGGTCCCCACCAAGGGGCGCGAGTTTATCTGGGTGGATACCACCGCCAGATGGCGGATTGCCGACGCGAAAAAATTCCTGGAGAACGTGGCCAGCGAAGAAGGCGCTCAGTCGCGCTTGAACGATATCCTCGATTCTGTGGTTCGGGACCAGGTGTCGAGCAGCGAGCTCGTGGAACTTGTGCGCAGCGTCTCTTGGGAAGTGCCCGAGGACGAGGCACTGAAAGAGATCCCAAAGGAGCGCGAAGTAGAGCTTAAAAGAGAGATCGCCCGCGGCAGGGAGGAGATCACCCGTACGATACTGACTGAAGCACAGAAGATCATCCCGCAATACGGCATCGAGCTGGTGGATGTGCGCATCAAGCGCCTTGACTACGTGGAAAGCGTCCGTGAAAAAGTTTATGAGCGAATGATTTCCGAGCGCAAACGTATCGCCGCACAGTTCCGTTCCGAAGGCGAGGGACGCAGCGCCGAAATCCTCGGGACTATGGAAAAAGAGCTGCGCCAGATCCGCTCAACCGCTTACCGCCGGGTGCAGGAGGTTCAAGGCAAAGCCGACGCTGAGGCTACGCGAATCTACGGCCAAGCATACAATAAAAATCCCGAATTCTATGCCTTTTTGCGCACCCTTGAAAGCTACAAGGAGAAAACCAATCCGAACTCCGTGTTGATTCTGACCACGGACAGCGACTTCTATCAATACATAAAGAACGCGAAACCTGGCCAAGTGCAGGTTCCATCGGCTCCATAGTCACGAAAAGATTCGTCAGCGGCTGGAAACGGTCGGAAAGTAAATTGGTTTATTGATGACAACGCCTCATTTTTGTGACGCAGCCGGGTGAGATGGATCGGCGCATGAAAATGTGAAGTTATTTTTGCACGCGCCCTTAGGGTTCGCGCAAAAAGAACTTCAGCATTTATCCATCCCGGCTTCAGGTCATCTGGGTCCGATCTGCGGCCCCAAAATCCTCACAATAGCTTGCTATTGCTCCGGTTTTGGGTCCTTAGATCAAACCCACCCCAATCAGCTTCCAAATGAATTGAAGGAGACCCTAAAATGACAGCTAAAGCAATTAAATATGGCGAAAAAGCAAGAAGTAAAATGATGCAAGGGATCGATATCCTGGCCGATGCGGTAAAAGTGACCCTCGGACCCAAAGGACGGCATGTGCTCATCAATAAAACCTGGGGTTCGCCCAAAATAACCAAAGACGGGGTGACTGTCGCCAAAGAGATAGAACTGGAAGATAGGTTCGAAAACATAGGTGTGCAAATGGTCATGGAGGTGGCTTCCAAGACCTCCGATGAAGCCGGGGACGGCACGACCACGGCGACTATCCTGGCCCGGGCCATCTATCGCGAAGGCTCAAGGCTCGTAGCTGCCGGCGTGAGTCCCATGGCTATGAAACGGGGCATCGACAAGGCTGTTGCGCTGGTGGTGGAAGAGCTCAAAAAAATGTCCAAACCGATAAAGAACCAAAAAGATATCGCCCAGGTCGCGACGATTTCAGCCAACAACGATTCCGCCATTGGCGACATTATCGCCGAGGCCATGGAAAAAGTCGGCAAGCAGGGTGTGATTACAGTAGAAGAAGCCAAGGTCATGGAGACGACGCTTACGGTTGTCGAAGGGATACAATTCGACCGCGGATACCTAAGTCCCTACTTCGTTACCGACGCTGTGAAGATGGCGGTCCACCTGGAAGACCCCTACATTCTTTTGTATGACCGGAGAATCAGTACCATGCGCGATTTTCTCCCGATTCTGGAGAAGACCGCAAAAGTCGGCAAGCCCATCCTGATCGTGGCTGAGGATGTGGATGGTGATGCGTTGACCACCCTGGTGGTAAATAAACTGCGCGGAACCTTGAATTGCGCCGCGGTCAAGTCTCCCGGCTTTGGGGACAATCGAAAGGCCATGCTGGAAGATCTGGCTATCCTGACCGGGGGCCGTGCGATCAGTGAGGATTTGGGCGTCAAACTGGAAACAATACCCCTGCAAGACCTGGGTACCGCCAAACGGATTATCGTGGAAAAGGATCACACGATCATCATCGACGGAGGCTGCGACCACAAGGCCCTGGAGGGGCGTATCAAACAGATCAAGACCCAGATCGAAGAGACGACCAGCCATTATGACAAGGAAAAATTACAGGGACGTCTGGCAAAATTGGCGGGAGGCGTTGCCGTTATCAATGTAGGGGCGGCAACCGAGACCGAGATGCAGGAAAAGAAAGACCGCATCGATGATGCCCTCAATGCCACTCGCGCGGCCGTGGAGGAAGGCATTGTTCCCGGCGGCGGAGTTGCATACCTGCGTGCCATGATGGTTCTTGAATCGACCGCACTCCCCGGCGAAGAGCAATTGGGCGTCGAACTTTTAAAGCGCGCCCTTGAAGCGCCGGCCAGACAGATTGCAGCCAATGCAGGTTTTGAGGGCGCCGTGGTGCTCGCACACATTATGGAGGGTCAAAGGAATTTTGGATTCAATGCCGAAACGGAGACCTATGAGGACCTGATGAAGGCCGGGATCGTGGACCCGACCAAGGTATCACGTTTTGCCCTTGAACATGCCGCTTCCGTAGCCGGCCTTCTCATAACCACGGAAGCGATGATAGTCGACAAGCCTCCAAAGGGCAAATCCTCGGTGCCGGCCTTGCCCTCGGAGGATTCGTACTAGATTTGAAAACCGCCCTTATGAGTGCAAGTTCAAAGCAAAAGGAACACATGCGCGCCAACTTGGCCGACGATACTTGTAAACCAATTGATACCATTCGAATTTTCTGTTATTCTCGCATTGCTTTATCTCTTTCGGCGACAAAATGGAAACATCAAATGCTTGAGGATTTTCTGGGAATTCACAACAGCATACTGGGGTCGATTCGCGAACCCTTGATCCTTTTAGATTCGGATCTGAAAATCATTACGGCCAATCCCTCTTTTTACCGGACATTTAATGTCAAGCCCGCCGAGACAGAGGGCTTGATGATATACAATCTGGGCAACAGGCAATGGGACATCCCCAAGCTAAGGAAATTACTGGAAGATATCCTTCCTCAAAATACCGGTTTTCATGATTTTGAGGTGGAACATGACTTTGAAACCATTGGGCGCAAGATCATGCATCTGAATGCCCGGCGGATTTACGACCAAGGCAACCAGACTCAGTTGATTCTATTGGCCATCGAGGATGTGACCGAACGTGAATATTACAAAAAGCACCTCGAGGAACTGGTTGAAGAACGAATGGCGGAAATAAGGAGTCTCAAGGAGCAGCTCGAAGCCGAGAGAGCCTATCTTCAGGAAGAAATCAAACTGGTTTACAACCATGAGAACATCGTTGGCAAGAGCGATGCCATCAATTACGTCTTTTTCAAGGTGGAACAAATCGCCGGAACCGATACCAACGTATTGATTCTCGGAGAAACCGGAACCGGAAAGGAATTGGTGGCCCGCGCCATTCACAGCACAAGCCTGAGTAAAAAACGCACCCTGGTCAAAATGAATTGCGCCACCCTGCCTTCGAATCTGATTGAAAGCGAACTCTTCGGCCATGAAAAAGGCGCCTTCACCGGCGCGCAATCCAGACGTTTGGGACGCTTTGAAGTTGCAGACGGCGGGACCTTGTTTTTGGATGAGATCGGCGAACTGCCGCTGGGACTGCAGCCCAAGCTACTCCGGGTGATCGAAGACGGGGAGTTCGAACGTCTGGGTAGCTCGGAAACCAGAAAGGTGGATGTCCGCATCATTGCCGCCACCAATCGCGATTTGCACGTGGAAGTCCAAAAGGGCGCTTTCCGGGAGGATTTGTGGTACCGGCTGAATATTTTCCCGATCACCATACCGCCCCTTCGCGATCGACTGGACGACATCCCGCTGCTGGTCAATTTTTATATTGACCGGATTTCAAGAAGACTGGGTAAAGACATCAATGTGGTCCCGGCGGGCGTGATGGAGGCGCTGCGACAATACCATTGGCCGGGCAATGTTCGCGAACTGGGAAATGTCCTCGAGCGGGCGGTAATCAACTCCTCGGGCCCCAAGCTGCGGCTGGTGGATGAACTGAAAACCCGGCGAAAAGATACACCTATACCCGATCAAACCCTGGAACATGTTGAACGCCACCATATAAGGCGCGTGCTTGAACAGACCGGCTGGAAGGTCAGCGGAAAAAACAGCGCGGCTGAAATCCTGGGTCTCGACCGCAGCACGTTGCGCGCCCGCATGCGCAAACTCAATATCCACAAACCATAAATCCTCATTCCAATTTCAAGCTAAACGATGCGCCATGGGAACCGATGATTATCTTTCGAGGCATCCACTAACGAGAAGGGGCAAAAATGGGCGACAAAGGAAAAAAAGATAAAGGCAAGCGTGAAGGGCAAAAGAAGAGCAAGCAAACGTTGAAGGAGAAGCGCAAGCAAAAAAACGATAAAGCGACTCCGTAGTGGGGTACAGGTATGCACACGGTGGCATGATGTTCCTCTTAGGGTGCAGGATGGTCTTGAATATCAGCGACCACAAGCGAGCGCCTCCCTGTCATTCAAATCGCCCTATGAACACCGTTCGTCGGCAATGACGATCTGGCAGGAATACCCCTGCTCGGTGAGGAAGAGCTTGCGGTGGTGGGCAAATTCCTCCTCGCGGGTGTCACGCGAAACCAGAGTGAAGAAGTGGGCTGCGCGACCGTCTGCCTTGGGACGCAGGATGCGGCCCAGTCGTTGAGCTTCCTCCTGCCTTGAACCGAACATCCCGGATACCTGAATGAGCACGTCCGCGTCGGGAAGGTCGATGGCGAAGTTTCCGACCTTGGAGAGTACGATGCAGCGCAGCTCCTCACGGCGGAATTGCGCATAGATCTGTTCGCGCTCGGCCTGTGGGGTCTTTCCGGTGACCAGGGGGGCGTCGATCTCTTTGGCGATGGCCTCGACCTGCGCGATGTACTCTCCGATGACGAGCACGCGTCCTTCTTCGTGCTCGTCGAGCAATTGGCGCAGACGGCCTATCTTGGCTGGGTTCTCGGCAGCGATGCGAAACTGGGCCCTCCTGTTTGCGAGGGCGTATTCCATGCGCCGCTCCTGGGTCATAGGGATTCGCTCTTCCACGCATGAGGCGCTCGCGATCCAGTTCCGGCGCTCGAGATCTCGCCACGGTATGTCGAACCGCTTTGGCCCAATAAGCGCGAAAACGTCCTCTTCGCGGTTGTCTTCCCGGACCAGTGTCGCGGTCAGCCCCAATCGACGACGGGCCTGCAGGTCGGCGGTTGCGCGAAACACCGGTGCGGGCAGCAGATGGACCTCGTCGTAAATGACGAGGCCCCAGGAGCGTGCCCGAAACAGCTCCAAGTGTGGAAACTCGCTCTCGCGATCCGCGCGCCACGTCAGGATCCGTACTGCTTTTCGCAGATGTAGAGGTCCCACGCATTGCGAGAGACGGTGAAGTCGTTTCCGGAGGCGCGCACGAAGCGGCGAAAATCGTCCGCAAAGATCCAGGAGCCCGGGGGGCACTCGGCCAGGGTGTCGGCGATGGCGTTTCGTCGGGACGACACGGCGGTCAGGCCCCGTTTGCCTTTTCCGGTCTGCCCCTTGATGCATTCGACCCGCGATAACTCGTCCACGATGGTCGTGTCGACCCACTTGGACCAGAGCCTGCGCAGGGTTTCATGGGTGGGCTGAGACAGCACGTTTCGTCCAACCTTGGTGAGCTGCAGCTTAGAGCCCGAGAGCTGCGCGAGCCCACCGGCTTGCACGATGAGGGGCCAGGCAAAGGCACGGATTGGCCCGGCGCTTTCGTCGTGCCACCTGCGCTTGACCGGGAGAACCGGATAATAGTCGCCGCCTTCCAAAACGTGGGTGATGCCCTTGATGGCCGCAGCACTGGGACGCCGCGCCTTGTCGCTCACCGAGACCTTGCCCGAATCGATGAGACGCAGCACCGAGAGAAGCTCTCGCTGAGCGGTCAATTCCATCGGGTGAACTGCCAGGGGAACTGCCTTCGTGCCCTTCTCCTCGGTCCTCGTCTTCGCGTTCCACCTGGACCACGGCAGGTCCTAGGTGGCGGGAAACTCGGACAAGGTCTTGATCTTGGCCGCCGCTGGTTTCGGCACGAATGTCTTGAGCCGCTCCTTGAGGTCGTCGGGCATCACGCCACCGTAGAAGAAAAACGACAAAGGAGATGGTTCTCGGCGGAAGCTGGACTTGTCAGCCGTCCCCCAGTCGGGGCCGCAGCCATACTTGGCGGCAAATCGGCCGGTGGGGAAACGGGTCGAGCTCGAGTGGACCACTTCGGCCACTGCCGTGCGCTGCAGCTCATCGAGCCCTTGCCAGACCGATTTCAGCCGGTCGCCGGACAGGTGTCGCTTGATCACGGCAGCAATGTCGGCCTTCCTCGTCGGGATCTTCCGTTGGGTGTGTTTGGCCAGCTTCTTGAGGTCGTCGACGTTCATGTGGTCGATGAGCGCGGCATCGAGCGTAGGAATCCTCCCGTCGGAATAATTCCGTCTCATACAAAATATCTCGATATTTTTTAGTATTCGTGCCTTGCCGGGTGAGCGCCGCAACACCTAAAACTGTAACTTTATTTTTGCACGAACCCTAAATAACCACTACTTAAACTGGGCGGATCGTTTTGGCAATATCTCAAAAAGATTAATCAAAAGTTACATCCAATCATTCCTTATTTTCATTCCCCTTTTCCTCCTATTGACTTGCCAACACCCAATCGGGTATGCCAATTTTTATTGGGAGTTTTATGGGAAACTTTCAATAGGCGGTGAATGGTTTTCGATTGCCTTTTAAATTCCCAAAATCTTCCCATAAATTATCCCGTGGGAAAAGTTTTCATGCCGGCTAAAAAACGATTTAAAACCAGGTACACTGGTGTCTATTACATCGAAGGCAGGGCCTTGGGCGCTAGAAAAAAAGAGCGCATCTACTACATCATATATCGCTGCAACGGTAAAAATATCGAGGAAAAAGTCGGTCGTCAATTTCAAGACGCCATGACCCCGGCCTGGGCCAGAGATATTCGCCTTCAACGCATCGAGGGGAAAAAAAAGTTGCCCATGGAGTTCTCACAAGGGACCGAAGGCATGCCCTTGTCCATGGAAGAACGCCTGCAATTCGAGACGCTGATCTCGGAATTGTCCGCCAAATTCATCAACCTTCCCGTGGACCTCATCGATGATGACATCGAAAACGGGTTGAAACGCGTCTGTGAAGCCTTGGGGCTCCATCGCAGCCTTTTTCTGGAATTTTCCAAGGAAAAAAAGCTTTTGATTACGACCCATGCCTGGTCTCCACCGGCAATCGACAAACCCTATCCGCTCGCCTTAACGCGTGAGTATGCATATTTGGCAGGAAGCGTCTTGAAAGGGGAGGTGGTTTCCTTTTCCGATCCTGACGACCTGCCCGAGGAGGAAGCCGACTTGAGACAATATGTCAGAGCCTTCGGGGCCATGTCCGGCCTGGCCCTTCCGCTTAAGGTCGGTGAAAACATCATGGGGATGATCACCTGGGAATCCCATGGTATTCGGCGAGAGTGGTCCAAGGTCCTCGTCGACCGGCTTCGCCTGATTGCCGAAATTTTTGCCAATGCCCTATCGCGAAAACGATCGGAAGAGGCGCTGCGTGCCCTCAAGGACCAACTTCAAGCCGAAAACTTCTATCTTCTGGATGAGATTAAACTCGAGCATAGCCACAACAAAATCTTGGGACAAAGCGATGCCATCAAAAAGGTGCTCAATCAGGTCGAGAACGTCGCCGGGACGAATACCACGGTTCTCATCATGGGAGAAACCGGAACGGGCAAGGAGGTGGCGGCCCGTGCGATACATGATTTGAGTCCCCGCAAGGAACGGGCCATTGTGAAGGTCAACTGCTCTGCGTTGCCGGCGCCCCTGATCGAGAGCGAATTGTTCGGCTACGCCAAGGGGGCTTTCTCCGGGGCGGATACGAGTAAGGAGGGACGCTTCGGGGTGGCCCATGGATCCACCCTCTTTTTGGATGAGATTGGTGATTTGCCTCTGGAACTGCAACCCAAGCTGCTCCGCGTGCTTCAGGAAGGAGCGTTCGAACGGTTGGGCAGTTCCCTGACCACGAGCGTCGATGTGCGGGTGATCGCCGCTACCAATCGGGACCTTGCGCGCTTGGTGAAGGAGGGCAGGTTTCGAAGCGATCTGTATTACCGCCTGAACATCTACCCCATCTCGGTGCCGCCGCTAAGGGATCGGCCGGAGGATATCCCTTTGCTAGTGCGGGGCTTTGTGCGGCAATTTTGCGATCTAATGGATAAGGCCATCGACACCGTTCCGGCGGAAAGCCTGGCCGCGCTCCAGCGATATGACTGGCCGGGCAATATCAGAGAATTGCGCAACCTGGTGGAACGAGCCATGATCCTCTCCAAGGGGACAGTGCTTCAAATCGAGCCGCCCGCAGCCACCGAGCCGGAAATGCATCCGGTGATGTCGATGGATGAGATGCAGCGCAAACACATCCTCTCTGTTTTAAAAAGAACCGGCGGCCGTATCTTCGGAGACCGGGGGGCGGCCAAGCTGCTGAGCATGAACCCCGACACGCTTCGGTCGAGAATGAAACGCCTGGGCATCGACCGAATGCGAGGAGTGTTGTGATATTTACCAGTTTTGTTTAATTTCCCAATTTTTTGGGTTCTTCCAATCCTTCCAACGAATAAAATTATTCTATCATATCAATTAATTGGCGATTTTTTGGAACCGGATTCATTCCGGCATGGCTCCTGCACAGCTTGTCATGCAATGGATTCGGTTCGCGTCCAAGCGAATCACGACAGTTGGGTGACTTGCCCATCAGGCAGCTTCATTAAAAGGCATAAAAATGACCGAATTATTCATGCGCTTGGGGATCGATGTTTCAACCGCTTGGGGAATTTATGGGGCCGCATGGGCAGGCTTGTTCAGTTTCATCACGATCATATGGGGAATCGGTCTATTTCAGGGCAACCATTCGATGATGGATGGGTTCTACGGGTTTTGTTACGCGTCCGTGGGCTGGTTTGCCTTTTACATGAGTGGTGCCAAATCAATGTATTCGGGATTGCTGTTCCTGATGCTGTCGCTCCACGGATGCCGGCTGGGATTTTACCTGATGAAACGGTGGGTCGGCTATCGTCGCAAGGGTGGCGCCGGTGATCCGCGCTACGTGGCCTGGGTCTCCAAACTGTCGCCCGGGTATTGGTGGAAGAGTTTTTTCGTGGTCATGCATCCCCAGACCGTCGTGATCATGATCATCGGCCTGCCGGCCTATTTCGGTATCGTGAGCATGAGTCAATCCCATGTGCCGATGAATGGCTTGTGTCTCATCGGACTTCTCATTTTCGGCATCGGCACCTACTTCGAATGGCTGGCCGATGGTCAGCTGCAGGCCTTTTTGGCCGATCCCCATAACGAAGGGCGACTGCTTCGAACCGGTGTCTGGAAAACCACGCGGCATCCCAATTATTTCGGAAACGTCTGCGTGTGGTGGGGGATATACATCGTGGCGGTGGCCGGAAACCCTCAAATATGGTGGACCATCGTCGGTCCCCTCGTCGACACGATTATGCTGACGAGGGTGTTGGGCGCCTCCCTAGCCGACAAATACCTGGCCGACGTTCCAGGATACAAGGATCTGATGCGGGCGACAAACGCATTTTTTCCTAAATTTTAAGGGTGATAGCCGAGGTGTGCGAAATGATTCCCGTACAAACGATGGGCGTTGACGCCCTGGTTCCGCAACCCCATCAACTCATCGCCGAAGCGGCCAGCTCGGTGGTGGCGATCGCGTCGGTCTTGGCCGTATTGCGGCTGTGTACCAAAAGAAGGATCTGGTGGCCGCTGGTCATCATGGCCAGCGGTACACTGGTTTTCCTGCACGAGCCGCTTTACGATCATCTCTTCGGGTTGTGGTTTCTCGCAGAAGGCCAACGCAATGCGGTCATCACTTACGGGATCCACGTTCCCGTCTGGCTTCCCATCATTTACGTGGCCTACTACGGCTGCAGTCCCATATGGTACTGGACCAAATTTGAAGGCGGCATGAGCATGCGCGACGTGTTCGTCTATTTTACGGTTTCCGCACTGCTTGCCGGTGTGGCCGAGCTTTTTTACATCAACCTGGTCGGCCTGTACAATTACCAGGATTCACAGCCATTCATGATTTGGAATTACCCGGTCTTCGTGGCGATCATCAACGGTGTGCCGCCATTTCTCGCCGCCATCATTCTTTATCGGCTGGTTCCCCTGCTCAGAGGCTGGGAGCATATCGTGCTGCTGGGCGTCTTGCCCTTTTCTTTCGCGTCCAATACATTTGGCAGCGGGATTTTCTATCTCTCCGCGAGGCACTTGAGCCAAACGCCATCCATGCCGGTCCTGTCCATCGCCGCACTCACCTGCGGCATCGGCACCTACGCAACGATCTGGATGGCTGCCAGGCTGGCCGGCGTTGGCCGGACAACATCAGAGCGATTGTTTGAAAAATCCGCCTAAGCTTCACCAACAGAGTTGGAAATTGCTTCCCAGAGCTCACCTACTATGGAAAGGACACCCATGAACACAATAACCATTAACTACCCCGGCCCCCCGGTCGATGCGGTGATGCCCGCCACCGGACAGACCATCTTGCTGGGGTTGAGTACGGCAATCGTATTGGTAACCCTGGTTTTTGCCATTCGCATGGCGGCAAAATACAAATCCGCTTTGCCGGTCCTGTTCATGGTCGCCGGGTTCTGTACGGTGATACTAGAGCCTATGGTGGATAATTTCGGCCATATCGTGTTCCCCGAGATCGGCCAGATCATGTTGTTCAAGACCCATGATCGGGCGATTCCGGTATTCGTGGCACTGATCTACGCCTTTTATTTCCCCATTGTATTTTTAACCCTGTTTCCCCGTATCGTGAACAACGATTTTACTGCCGGTCTGATATGGAAAAGCTTTTTTATCGCGCTCGTTCCCGCATGGTTTCTCGAGATGATACCAATTCGCCTTCATTGGTGGATCTATTACGATAATCAAGCCCTATGGCTTTGGAAAAATTCCCTTCCGCTCTTCTGGGTGTTTGTCAATATTACCTGCGTCTTCGTCGCCCTTACCTTGATCAAGTTCTTGTATCCGCTGATGAAGGGATGGAAACAATTATTGGTCATTGTGCTTTCCCCCATGGGCGCCGTCATGGGGCACTTCGGCGCGGGATTCCCCTTTTACAATGCGACGAATTCCACCGCGAGTCCACTCGTGGTTAATTTGTGTGGTCTGGTCAGCATCGGGTTGTGCTTTTTAATCATGATGATTTGTGTGAATGTGCTTGTGAACAAGAATTGTAGTTATGTACGATCTTGACTACCAGTGGCATTTCACGGTCGGCGAACAGATTTGCCAGAGCTCAAAAGCGGGGTGTTTTATCAGCTGTATGCGAATAGGAATCAAGTCTGTCTCAAGGCCTCCTACAAGTGGTGCTAAACCTCTTAAGCTCAGTAGAGAAGGGAGAAATGCAAATGAAAAAAGTAACAGTTTTTGTTATATGTATTTGGGCTGTAACCTTGGCATGGGCAATAACGGCGCCAACATTATGGGCCGCTGAAGAATTTAGCCTCGTTACCGTCAAGGCTTTTCAGAAAAATAAAGCGTTCTACGATGACCCCAGGCCGTTGTATCTATCAGATGCCATCAATTACAAAAAGATATTGCCTCCGGAGGTTTACGCCGAGTTAACTTACGATGTTGAGGCCATGAAGAAAGTGTGGGCTGAAAATACCGGTTTCAGGGCTCCTGATGTAGTTGGCAAGATCGCTCCGGAGATTAAGCCGGGCACCTATTCTTATAAAGATAAGGACAAGTATCCGGGGCTTAAAGCACTGATGAGCGAGTATCACTATAACCGTTTCATACCAGGTGGACCACCCTTTGCCGGAAATTTTCCTGAAATTAAAATTGTCCCGACCAAACAATATTACTACGCGCTTCCCATCGCGCAATCGACCAAGAAGCATATGGGTCAAACCCAATTGGACGACAAAACCGGCCTGATCAAAGAGGAAACATACTCTGCCGGCTACCCGTTTCCCAAGCCCGAAGGAAGGTTCAAGGCCAATCAAATTTATTACAACTGGCTTAAGCGTTATTGTGGGTGGGACAGCAGGTACTTTATCGCCGAAACTCATGGATGGACAGGCTCTTTAAGAGAAGACAGCATATCAATCAACACGGGCTGGATACTCAGGCTTAAAGGAAGAGTCATGAAGCCATATGGTTTCTTTGACGATAGAGCCAAAGCGGAAGTTGAGGATCGTGGCATCAGTGTCTCATATATTTCGCCACGGGATATGTATGGAAATGTCATAAGTCAGATCCTTTACCCGGAACCCGATAAGTGGGATCAGATGATGCTTTACATCGGCAATCTTCGGCGTGTGCGGATCATGTCCTCCACCGATGTACAGGACTCTGTTGGAGGGGCTGATTTGATATACTTGGACAATGACGGCTGTTCGCAAAAGTTGTCGGATACTATTTTCCCGTCGAAAATGGAAATGGTTGCCGAGCTGGAAATGCTTCTCCCCACCAACCACACAGGATCAGCGTATCTGACTTCCCCCTCGAAAGGAGTTGAATTCCATAATTTGGAATGGGAGCGGAGGCCTGTGTATGTCATTAAGATGATTCAACTTGATAAGAACTTTGTCTACTCCTATCGAAACCTCTACCTTGACAAAGAAACCCTCCTATTAGTCTTTGCGGAAAACTACGACAAAAGGAACCGTTTGTATCGGACATATGAATCTATTTTGACCTTTGATTTTGATATGGGCATGCCTGTTATGGGCTGCACTTTGGCAATGGACCATATAGACTTGCATAGTGTCTCAGGCAAAGGTTTTACTATGCCGACCCCTTGGGTAGGCAGAGAAAAAGTCGGCCTTGAGTATTTGTTCAAGAAAGGGAAGTGAAATTATTTTTACGCGAACCTCATGTTGAAAGGAGACTAAAAGTGAAGAAAAACGAAAATGTTAAACAAGATACACGTGAGCGCGACGAGGTAGGTCTTTGGAAAATTGACAAAAAGACGCGGCTTGATATGCCGCTGCCTGATTTTTCGAACCTTCCTTATCTCAGCAACGAAGAGAAGGCTCTCGGCGTCAAGATAAGAGTTACGCCCACAGCTGAGTTCGGCATCGACGATATGTCGCCTGAGTTTTCAAGAATTTGGCAAAACCAGCCCGGCTTCCTCGCAGTGTGCGATCCAAAGTACTACGAAGCAATGAAGCCGTATTACGAAACCCTGGTAAAGTTGGTGATCGGATTCGACAGTACTGCGGAACTGTTTTCAGCGGGCGTGCGGCCAAAAGGACTGGATCATGGCCCGAAGGCCGATGATCCGGAAGTTCGCCGCCGGTGGTCCAATGCGATGCTGATCATGACGGCGATCGGATTCGAGACAGATGACCAATATTACATACGCTATTTTACTACCGGGCCAACGGATCCACGAGATCGGGACGATAGTAGGAAGGACTATTGCTTATCGGGAGAAAAGGTCGGCATGATTCGCCATCCGGAGTCTTCGGTGTGGGACGATGAGGAAAGACTCGTTCTCCAATTCACCTATGCGGTGATGCGCAGACAAATGACGGATGAAATTTGGAATCGCGCCATGGCCGCTTGGGGTGAGCTGGAAACCACCC
>JABDRH010000256.1 GCA_013041835.1 Desulfatitalea sp.
CCAAATAGACACCGATGAGCAGCATTTTCTATCGATAGAAAAAATAGGCCATAATTTTCTGCACAAATGTTGACAGTCAAGGTGAGATGAACGTGAAAAACCGCCATTTCCGGTCAGCCACTAATTAGATCGTAGAATAAGAAATTATGGGGGGACGTACGTCAAATTACAGTCTTGTAGCAGGAGAGAATTAACATGATGTTATTTTTGATTAATCAATTTATCACAATCACCCTAACCCTAAGGAGGTAGATATGACACAATCCAATACGAGTGCCAGTGCCCAGCGGATGCCGAGCATCATGAACAAAGACGATTTCGAGGCCCTGACGCATCTCAGCGAAGAGGAGCGGGCGCGCGGCATCGACACGATGTCGAAGATCACATTGAACCCCGCCTGGGGCATCCTGGGCAGCGATCCCGACTTGCAACGACTCATGCACATGCTGCAAACAGGGCTGGTCACACTGCTTTCTCCAGACACGCAGTTTCGCCCCGGCAGCCCTATGAACCTCATCGCCATCGAGGTGGCGAGACGCTACGGATGTGAGTGGCAACTGAGCGCCTTGTGCGAAATCGCCTACCGTAACGGAGAGTCTGATGAGTGGAAGGATGAAAACTTCAGCTCTTCAGCGCTCGGCGTGCTTGATCACCCGGAGTCGCAACTGTGGAATGAGGAGCAGCGTTTGACGCTCAGATTAGTCGACGCCATCCTCGAGAACGATTGGACGGATGAGCTGGTCAAAGAAGCGCGGGAGATGTGGGGAGACAAAAAGTTCCTGCGTCTTATCATGTGGGTGGCCTATTGCCTGGCGTGGCCGATGATCATCCAGATGGCGAATATGCCGTTCGCGCCATTTTCGGGCACTGCGATGGTCACCCCAAAGAAAATGCTGGAGAAAGGCTTTCAAGCCATGAAAGACACGATCTGGGCCGGGATGCAACGTGCGGTCGATGAGCAGCCTGGGATGATGGAGATGTTGAAATAGGAATTGATCTCGAGCAATCCGGTTCAGGGGAGCGATAAATCTGCGGCAGTGCTGCTTGAGGGCGTTGCCAAAGCGTCTACGGTGTCTCTGGGCGATAGCATAAAAAGCAGGATTGTTTGATACGCAAATGTCAACGGCAAAGCACCGGTACCGGCTTTTGTACAAAAGCGCATTGATGATGGAAAGCGCGAGTCATTAAGAGTCTGCCCTTGACTCTTGCTGCTTGGATCCATGAGTCAAGGGCAGAGCCCCATTTGATCCCCATGGGCACTACCGAAATACGCAACATACTAAAAAAGCAAAAAATACCCGTTCCAAAGCAATGGGTCCACTTAGAAAACACCCCTGAAATCGCACCAATTCAACGATAAGATTTTGAAATTGTAGTAAGTATCTATGAAAACAGTCTATCTGTAGATGGGATATTCGGCGATTTCGGATTGATATTTGATATTGGTGGAAAAATCGTGTATTTTCGCCGAGTTTGCTTTTTTAACCAGGATCCGGATTTTAGGATTAAGTGTGCGATATATAAAGGGTCTCGGCCTAATCAGAAAAAAATTTGCAGGTAGCGAAAGCATCGAAAAAATGCTTGAGGCTTTTAAAAAACACAATTACGACACACCCAGATTCTCAATAGACGGTTATAAAATCACACTGGTATTTGAAGCGTGCGCTTGTCCAATGGTAAAACAAGGCGTTAACAATTGATAGATTCACCTGATATAATCCAAGAGAAGATGAAATGAATAGTGATGAAGGTGATCTGAGGGTTTTGTTTAAAAACACTCAGTATTTGTGGTTATACGTCAGTAATTTGGCTTTTTTTTTCGCTATGCAATCGCAGATAGTCATGCGGTCGTGGTTGGCGTTTAAGTTGACCGACAGTGAATTCGCTTTAGGTCTTGTCGCGTTCTCTACGGCGCTTCCGATGTTCTTTCTCAGCCCTTTCGGGGGAATGATGAGCGATCGCATAGACCGTCGAAACTTGATTCTATATGGGCAATGTGCTGCTTTCATGGCGGATCTTGTTGTCGTTGTCTTGATTTTGACTGATAATATCCAGTTTTGGCATTTGTTGTTCTCATCGGGTGTCAACGGCTGCATTTTCCCTTTAATCATGCCTGCCAGAACGGCCATCGTTGTCAATATTGTCGGAAAGCAACGGTTGGAGAAAGCGATGGCTCTGAATATGGGTGGCATGAATACCGCTAGGGTCATCGGGCCGGCTATGGCAGGCTTTTTGATTGACTTGATTGGTATCAGATACGCCTATCTTTTTGGCGCTTCTCTTTTAGGTCTTGGCGTCGTGTCAATGTTCCCAATTAACCGGTCAAATCCGGTCGCTTTGGCGAACCAACTCCCACCTTTAAAAAGCATCTGGGAAGGCGCTTTGTTTATTAAAGATAATCGATTGGTGATGGTGCTACTGCTTTTTGGATTGATCCCCATGTTCCTGGCCGCGCCATTTCAAAATCTGCTGGTCGTCTTCGCTGAAAAAGTATGGAATGTCGGTCCTCGGGGATTCGGGTTACTGAGTTCCGCCATGGGCATGGGGGGAATATTGGGCGCGATATGGATCGCGTTTCTCAAATCCAGTCACAGGCGTTTGTTTAGAATGATGGTCTGCGTAATCTTGTTTTGTGTTCTGTTGTTTTGTTTTTCTTTCAGTCCCTGGTTCTGGGGCGGATTGATCATGGTGTTCTGCGCCAACGTGTTTGTCAACATGTTCCAAACCTTCAACAATACCAACATCCAGTTATTGATCCCTGACAGCGTACGGGGACGGGTCTCCAGTTTTTTGATGATGTCCTTCTCCCTTCCCCTTTTGGGAACACTTCCCATTTCTGCGGTGGCTGAATTATATGGCGCTCCCATCGCGTTAGGGATGTCGGCGATTTTAGCCATTATCATAGCGGTCGTGTTCTATTGGATTAGCTCGAATCTGCGGAATATGGATAAGCTTGTTTTGGTGGCAAGAGGCAAGGAATAATCACAAACACCAGCGTTGGGGCGTTGGGTGGCATCGGTAGAATTTGGGACACCTTAGGGCTCGCGCAAAAATAACTTCACATTTTCATGCGCCGATCCATCTCACCCGGCTGCGTTACAAAAATACACAATATCCTGATATCCTTTAATATTTGCGCCTTGCCGAGTGAGCGCCTCAATACCTAAAACTGTAAATTTATTGTTTCGCGAACCCTTAGGGCTCGCGAAAAAAGGTGAAAAAAATGGATCAATGGATTTGTTTATCCTATTTTTTGGGAGCGGATACACCCGGTTACGGTGGTGAATCCGTATTCGAAAATCGTCCTGGAAAGCGGATTTCCCATGGCGATTCATGCAATACTTCATACTGGTCGTTGGGTAATCATTTGGGAACACACGTCGATTTTCCGAGGCATTTTTTTGAGGCCGGCAAAGCATCCGATGATTATGAGCCAGGGTATTTTATTTTCTCGAATCCATTTCTTTTGGACATTTCGCCGTTTCCAGCGGCTGAACTAATAGAAGAGAAGTATTTTCAACAACCGGATATTCCGGATACAATCGATATTTTGCTGATAAAGACAGGCTTCTGTGATCAGCGCCATAAGAAAGAATATTGGCAAAAAAATCCCGGGATTGTTCCCGCTGTTGCCGCAGTGTTAAGGAGGACACTGCCGAGTCTTCGTTGTATCGGATTTGATTTTATCTCCATATCCTCATACGTCCATCGAGATATGGGAAGGGAAGCTCATAGGGCGTTTTTAGCTGAGCCGCGGTCAATTCTATTAATCGAGGATATGGACCTGCGGAAGCTGGACAGCAATAGTTTGCTTAAAGAATTAATCGTCGCGCCACTGTTGATTAAAGCAGCGGATGCCGCACCCTGTACCGTTTTTGCAAGAATTCTAGGTCAGCAATGAAATCAATGAGGGGTACCCCCAATGTTGCAAAGGCCAATTGATTTCAAGGCTGTACGCATTCACAGAAAAAGCTGTGCTTAACCTGGACTTCGATATAAAACGACATGCCGCAGTGTAGAAGGTTGGGTTGAATGAAATGCAAACCCAACATCGAATTGGATCAATTGCATGGCGGAGTCTTCAGCCAGGTATAGAACTCCAAGATGCTGTATATTTTTCCTGTAGGCGCGTATTCGCCAATGAAGTTTGGCGCCGCGTTTTCATCAAAAAAAGCCTGGTTCCGATCTTCCGGGGCCGGGGGGCGGTCAATAAAGGGCACATTTCCGATGCGGCCGTCAAAGCCCGTTGCCGCGAGCATCTGACGATGTACGAGCACGGGCTTGTAGACAAGGCCCCATCTCATGAAGTTAAAACCCTTTCTTTCAATGGATTCCTTCAAGGAAAGGGGCGCTATGATGATGGTGGCGGTGCCGTCCGGGTTTTTTCTTACCTCATCGTCACAGATGCAGTCTGGGGTGCCGGTCTCACCCAGACCCCCTGTGCAGAAAGACC
>JABDRH010000258.1 GCA_013041835.1 Desulfatitalea sp.
GCGGGGATTGCCCCAAGGTGGTTGAATTCCGCGCCAAAGTGGAATGCACCCCGGAAACTCCGGTACCTACTCAGTACGAACTTTATCCCCCCGAACAAAGAGCAAAGTGGCGCATTGTGCCCAATCCCCGGCGCTATGATTGGAAAGCGTCACAGGCTTGTACAAAATAGCCATAAATGAAGTGAAAGGGTCAATTCCATGAAAAGGACAATTCTGCTATTTTTGTTTTTTGGGTGTCTAATAGCTTTTTCTGCTCAAGCTGAAGCCGATTATCATGACAATCTGACTATAAAGCAGGCAGAAGCTGTTGTGGCTTATCCTTCGATGAATATATGTAGCGGAGCAACACGATTCCCCAATCCTGCTGGAAATGAGATTGCAGACCAGGATTATGCCAACTGGTTTGCAGAAAAAGGGTTGAAGTGATGGGCGTGTAGGAAAGAAATAATTCCAACAGGTTGCGATTTGGGCTACAGCCGCCCTTTCTTGATGATCGCCACCAGCAGCCATATGCCGAGGCAGCCGGCGGCGACAAATCCGATGAGGCCGATGAGCGAGACGCCGTAAACGATGGGCGGCATGCCGGAACGGATGATCAGGGCCGAACCGATGATCAGGGCGGCGATAATGATGGAGAACGAGATGCGATTGCTGATCTGGTCATGGGTGGCAAGCATCTTGTCCATATCCTTGAGCACCAGGGTGAAGGACATTTTTTTCTGGCGCAGGGCATTGCTGATTTCCAGCAGATCCTTGGGAAAGTCGGTCAGAAAAAGATAAGACTGCTCGATCAGTCGATACATGTCCTCCATGAGGCGCTTGGGCGCCATGCGGCCCAGCTTGATGCCCTTGATAAAGGGCTTGGCGGCCTGGATGAGGTCAAAATCCGGATCAAGCCGCATGGCGACGCCCTCGATTTGGGCCAGGGCTTTGAGCATGAGAAAAATGTCGGCCGGCATGCGCATGCGGTTCTTGGTGGCCAGCTCGAGCAAATGCTGCAACAACCGGCTCAGGTGCACCTCGCCGAGCGGGCGGTAGAGATGTTGACCGACGAATTCGGCGATATCCTTTTCCAACTGGCGTTTGTCCGGCATCTCGTCCCATTCGCCCAATTTGATGAGCACTTCGGCCGTGCGCGGTTCATCCCGCCGGATGAGATTTTCCATCAGGGAAACGAAAATTTCCCGCGTGGCGCGGTCCACCGCGCCGACCATGCCGAAATCGATCAGGCAGATGACGTTGTCGGGCAACACGAAGATGTTCCCCGGATGCGGATCGGCGTGAAAGAAGCCAAAGTTGAAAATCTGTTTGAAGGTAATGTCGGCGCCGCGTGCGGTGATGATTTTGCGGTCCAGGCCGTTTTGCGCCAGCCGTTCGAGATCGGAAACCTTGACGCCGTCAATAAATTCAATGGTGAGCATGCGCTGGGTGGAATATCGCCGGTACACCTTGGGCACGTACACCGTGGGATCGCTTAAAAACTGCCGCCCGATGCGCTCCATGCTGGCCGCTTCAATGGTATAGTCCATCTCCTTTTCCAGGGTGCGGGCAAACTCCTCGACGATTTTCACGGGGCGATGAAAAGCCAGCTCCTCGATGTGGCGTTCGGCCAGGGTGGCCAGATGGAGCATGATTTCAAGGTCCACTTCGACCATTTTTTCGATGCCGGGCCGCTGCACTTTAATGACCACTTCATCGCCGTTGTGCAATCGCGCCCGGTGCACTTGGCCGATGGAGGCCGAGGCCAACGGATCGACATCGATATGGGCAAACACCTGTTCCCTGGGCCGGTCCATCTCGGCATCGATGGTCTCCAAAAAGGCATCCAAACCGAAGGCCGACACCTTATCCTGTAATTTCGCGAATTCGTTAACAAATTCGACTGATGCGAGGTCGGGGCGCGTGGACAGCACCTGGCCCAGCTTGATGTATGTGGGGCCGAGCTCTTCCAGGGCCATGCGAACACGCTCGGCCCGGGTGTGTTTTTCGATCCGCTCGCGGCGATTGCGGGAGATCATCTGAAGCCCGATCTCGATATACTGCTCGATTTTCAGCGTGTCGATCAGATCGCCGAAGCCGTATTTAAAAAAAACGGCCAGGATCTGGCGGTAGCGATTCAGATGGCGGTAGGTGCGTCCGATGACGCCGATTTTGCGGATGCTGATCATGCTGCTCCGGGGATGCTTGTCAGGGGGATATTCTGGCGCACCCCCACTACCTGCAGTACCGGAAGTGCCAGCCCGGAACCAGGGGCTTCATGGGCGGACGATGAAGCCGGACTAATCGCTCTTGGCCGTCAGGGTGTTAACGATGCTTTTGAGCTCGCGAATCTCTTTTTTGAGTTCCTTGAGTTCCTCCGTGGTGACGATGTTGGCCCTTTTAAGGAAATCCTTGACTGCTGTTTCCACGCGCTTTTCCAGTTTTTCCTGGGCTTCATCGTAACGCTTCTGCGCGTCCTCGAAGAATTTCCGCCCTTCGGATTCGGACATTTCGCTCTTCTTCTGGATTTCTTTGATCAGTTCTTCCATTTCGTCCCGGGTCTTGAGGGCCAGGCCGATACCGGTCAGCATGCTTTTTTTTACCAAGTCAAACATTGCATCTCCTCCTAGGAAAGAATCTGTAAGGTTATCCGAAAGCTATCATAGGCCCCGGGTGAAAGCAAGTCGGTGTCCACAGGGTATCTGCTCCCCAGTGTTGCTACATTGGGG
>JABDRH010000259.1 GCA_013041835.1 Desulfatitalea sp.
GCTTTTGGGGGACAAGACCGGACGGCGCATCAGTTTTTGGTATGGCGCCCGGTCGCGGCAGGAGATGTTCTACGACGAGGAGTTCAACGCACTGGCCGAACGCTTTGACAATTTCTCCTACCACGTGGCCCTGTCCGATCCCCAGCCCGGGGACCATTGGGAGGGGCCTGTGGGTTACATCCACCAGGTGGCCCATGAGCAGTACCTGGTCAAACACGACGATCCCACCGAAATCGAATATTACCTGTGCGGGCCGCCGCCCATGGTGGCGGCCGTTGAGCGCATGCTCGACGACCTGGGCGTGGCGCCGGAGATGATTGCCTACGATAAATTTGGCTAAGGGCGCAGAAAAAAAAGAATTCCCCCATCTTGCTTGTCTTCGATGTCTTCTTTTCTCTTGTTCGTGACGCTTTCCAACGATATATTGGCCATGTTCCAAAGTTCATCAATATTTAGCAAAATGCTAACAAATCGCTAACGTTGGCGCATTACTCATTGCCTATATTTGGAAGCGTATCGTACCAATCCTTAAGGTGGAGATCCTATGAAACAGCCGACACCGGCAAAGAAGATCTTTTCCCTCATATCCAGCGAAACCCCGACATTTCCTCAGAAAATCCTCAAAGCCATGACCAGGCCGGTTGAATATTTCTTCGGTCTGTCGGGATGCGAAGACATCTATCAACGCCTGGCCCACGTGAAGGATCCCCACCGCTTCATGCAGCAGTGCCTGGAAGTGATGAACGTGCGCATCGATTTCGATCCCCAGGACAAAGCCAAGATTCCCCCAAAAGGGCCATGCGTGGTGGTGTCCAACCATCCCTTCGGCGCCATCGAGGGCATTATCCTGGCCGACCTTTTGCTGTCGGTGCGCCCGGATGTCAAGATCGTGGCCAATTTCCTGTTGAACCGGATACCTCCGTTGCGGCCGCTGCTCATCGGTGTGGATCCCTTTGAACGGGCCGATTCGGCCAAAAGCAACGTTGGCCCTTTGCGCGCGGCCATGCGCTGGGTCAAACAAGGGGGCATGCTGCTGGTCTTTCCCGCCGGTGAGGTGTCTCACTACCGCATCTCCCGGCGCGAAGTGGCCGATCCGCTTTGGAACAACACCGTGGCGCGCATCGTGCGGCATGCCCAAGCCGCGGTCGTGCCCATCTTCCTGAGAGGCCGCAACAGCACCTTGTTTCACGCAGCCGGAATGGTGCACCCACGGCTGCGCACCGTGCTGCTGCCAAGGGAAATGCTCAAAAAAAAGGGCAAGTGCATCCGCTTGAAAATCGGAAATCCCATCAGCTACCGCTGGCTGCGCCGTTACAACGATGAGCGGCGGCTGATGGAGTACCTGCGTTGGCGCACCTACATCATGGGCCACCCCCGCAAGCGGAGCCTGCGCATACCCGCCGTGGCCAGCATGGCCGCCACCCACCGCCAGAAACCGGTGGCCGGAGCCCAGGACCCGCAAGTGCTGCGCCGGGAACTCGAACAACTGCCCGCCGGGCAACTGCTGGTGCAAAGCGGCCCCTTTTGCGTGTGGTATGCGCGTGCCCCGCAGATTCCGCACGTGCTCCTCGAGTTGGGGCGTCTCAGGGAGATCACGTTTCGTCTTGCCAACGAAGGCTCCGGCAAGCCCTTGGATTTGGACCGTTTCGACCGGTATTACCTTCACTTGTTTATCTGGAACGAAGCGAGCGAAGAAATCGTCGGCGCCTATCGTCTGGGCCAAACCGACGCTATATTGGCCGAAATCGGCCGTAAAGGCCTTTACACGAGCACACTGTTCCACAGCCGCATGGATTTTTTCAAGCGGCTGGGGCCCTCCCTTGAGATGGGCCGCTCGTTCATCCGACCCGAATATCAAAAATCCTACTCATCCCTGCTGCTGCTGTGGCGCGGCATCGGCGCGTTCGTCACCCGCCATCCCCAATACCGCATGCTCTTCGGGCCGGTGAGCATCAGCCGTGATTACAGCGATCTTTCCCGACGCCTGATGGCCACCACTTTATTGCGAAACAGCCAGGCCAGCGAGCTGGCTCTGATGGTGCGGCCCAAAAAACCGGCCCGCTTAAAGCCCATCCGCATCTGCGGCTGCGATCGCACCACCCACGATGTGCAACTCGAGGATTTCAAGGAAGTGTGCGCCGTGGTTTCGGACATTGAAATCCAGCAAAAGGATGTGCCCGTCCTGTTACGGCAATACCTCAACCTGGGCGGTCAACTGCTCTCCTTCAACATCGACAAACTGTTCAGCAATGTCATGGACGGCCTGATCGTGGTGGACCTGCTGCGGACCGACCGAAAAACGCTCACCCGCTATTTAGGCGCCGAAGGGGCCGCCGCCTTCCTCGAATACCAATACCGGCAGTCGCCCAAGCTCCGGGGCAGCGCGCTGGAGACCATGGCTTAAAAGTGCCTCGGCTAAAAAAAATTGCGTCGAGCCATGGTCCATCGGCAAGACGCATGCAAGGTGGCATATCCAGATATGCCACCTTTTTTCTGCCTGGCCGAACTACCGGCGAGCAGATCTATAACTGAAAAAGATAAACCATTGGCGTTCAGTATCCCGACGAAAACAAAGGTATCCCGGAAACTCCTCGTATATTCCCTCATTGCCGAAAACAAAGCATAGATAGGCAATCCGCAAAACGTATTCTAATGACATCGTAATAAAACGCTAACAAATGACCACTAAAACCGCCCGAGGCTTCAGGCAAACTGGGTCGCGATCCGATCGGCCGGATGGGGGAGGTTACCGGCGATATTTTCCAGGTGGTTTTGTTGTCGCGTTGCCCGATGCTGGATAGGTGGGACGTGCGCTCCGGCGGCAGATGTAACCCAAGAGGCGGAGCTATGGACCAAAGCCGTGCGGGTGTGCTAAAAAAGCTCCTATGAACAATCCCATCAATAATGACAGCATCATTATCAGCCTGATCATGGCTGCCGGAAGGGGCAGCCGGATGAATGGATATACCGGCAACAAGACATTGCTGCCGCTTTGTCCGGTGCAGTCTCAATTCGAAGGTTCACGTCCGATCATCGAACATATCATAGACCAACTGCCCGAGGGCCCCATGGCGCTCGTGGTGCACCATTGCAAGGCTGATGTCATCGCGGCCACGGGGCGATGGAATGTTCAATATTGTGTACAGCCCCAACTCAACGGGAC
>JABDRH010000264.1 GCA_013041835.1 Desulfatitalea sp.
TTGTGGACGTGGCCGAACGGCGGCAAATGGTGGCTGAACAGGTCCGCGCGGCGGCTTCGCAATTGGGCGGCGTGGCGGTTGACGATCAGGCGCTGATAGACACGGTCACGCACCTGGTGGAGATGCCCGTTGCCCTGGGCGGCCGTTTCAGTGAATCTTTCCTGGAGCTGCCACGGGAAATTCTGATTACTTCCATGCGTGAACACCAGAAGTACTTTGCCGTCTCCGATGACCAGGGCCGGCTGATGCCCTGCTTCGTCGCGGTGAACAATACGCGACCTAAAGATACTTCCCTGGTGACCCGGGGCCATGAGCGGGTGCTGAAGGCTCGACTTTCCGACGCTCAGTTTTTCTTCCGCGCCGATCTGCAGCAGCGCATGGATGATCGGGTCGAAAAACTCAAAGGGGTTCTCTTCCAGGCCAAACTGGGCTCCATGCATGACAAGGTGATGCGGGTACAGCAAGTAGCCGAGCAACTGGCCAAGGCGGCAGCACCCGAGCAGCAATCACTGGTCAAGCGCGCCGCGTATCTGTGCAAAGCCGACCTGGTCAGCCATGTGGTTGGCGAATTCGCCAACCTGCAGGGCATTATGGGCCGCGTTTATGCGGAAACAGCCGGAGAGCCGCCGGAGGTGTGCCGGGCTATTGAAGAACATTATCGTCCCACCTTTTCGGGTGGGCCGCTGCCCCAGGGCATGATCGGCGCACTGCTGGCCGTGGCCGACAAGCTGGATACCATTTGCGGCTGCTTTTCAGCGGACCTGATGCCTACCGGCGCCTCGGACCCCTATGCCCTTCGGCGTCAGGGTATCGGCATCGTCCAGATCATGTTGTCCCACAACCTGAGCTTCCCTTTGCGTGAGGCGCTGGACTTCTGCGTGGCGTGTTTTGAAATGCAGCAGCGGCAGCAGACGGCCGAGGCGGTTTACGCCTTTCTTCAGCAACGTATCGCCCACATGCTGATCGAAGAGGGCTTTGCCAAGGATGTGGTGGCGGCGGTGATCGCCGTCACCGTGGATCATATCCCCCACGTGTGGCAGCGCGCCAGGGCCTTGAACCGGCTCAAGGGGATGCCTGATTTCGATCCACTGGCCGTGGCCTTTAAGCGGGTCGTCAATATTCTACGAAAAGCGGAATTGACCGAAGATAGCGCGCTACGCCCGGAGCGGTTCACTGACGATGCTGAAAAGGCGCTTTATACCGCCTACCGCGATGTCAGTGATTTGGTGGCCAAATACACGGCCGACGGCGATTTCGGCCAGGCGCTACTTACCATCGCACGCCTTCGGGCCCCTGTGGATCGATTTTTCGATGATGTCATGGTGATGGCCGAAGATGACACCGTACGGTGCAACCGGTTGGCATTGCTGGCGGTGATCGCCGCGTTGTTTCAGCGGATCGCCGATTTTTCGAAGATTACAGTTTGAAAACCAATAGGCCAAGGAGGAAAAAATGCCCTATGATCCTGAAAAAGATGAGATAGTGAAACAGTGGCGCTGTGAAGAAACCGGCCTGATGATCTCCATCCAACGCTATGCCGGCGGTGAGGCCAAGGTTCAGATCGGACCGCGTATTCTTAAGCGCAAGGACGGTACCGACCGGGCTCCGGCCAAGGCCGGCCGCCTGACCATGGAAGATCTCTTGTGGTTTTACGACATTATCGATGAGATCAAGGCGGAGATGAGCGATTTGGTGGGGCCGGAATAACTTTTACGTTAGTAGCAAAACGAATGGTAGACATCGATCAACTCGCAGCGCAACTGGAAAAGTACAACACGGCCTACCGTAAAGGCCGGCCGTTGGTGGCCGATAGCGTCTACGACGGGCTTGTGGAACAGTTGCGCCGCCTGGCCCCGTTGCACTCCTTTTTAAGGCAGGTGGAGCCCGAGACCTTTACCGGTCGCGTTCAGGTGCGCCATCCCATGCCCATGCTCTCCACGGAAAAAGCGTATACACCGGAAAAGCTGGCGCGCTTTATTGCCCGGGTTCAAAAAGAGGCCCAGGCCATTGGCGAAGATGCGGTTGATTTTATCGTTACCCCCAAACTGGACGGACTGGCCGGCCGGGATGACGGGCAGGTGCTGGCCAGCCGGGGCAACGGGTTGACAGGGTATGATATCACCAGCGCCTTTGAAAAAGGCGTCGTGCCCATCGGTGACCGGGGGCAAGGGCTGGGCGAGATCGTGGTGGTGCAATCGTACTTCATGTCTCACCTGGCCGGTAAATTCGAGCATCCCCGCAACATGGTGGTGGGCATTGTCTCTTCCGATACCTTGAACCAGGATGCCGGGAAGGCCTTGGCGGACGGTGCGGTTCACTTTGTCCCGTACAAGCAGGTGAAACGCTGGCAAGGCGACGGCCAAACGCTGATGGGCCAACTTGAAACGGTGATCCGGCAAATGGAGCAGAACGTGGACTATCCCATGGACGGCATCGTGGTGGATGTCGAAAACCAGCGCATCCGGGATGCCATGGGGGCCACCACCCATCACTACCGCTGGCAGATCGCCGTCAAGCGTAAAGGCGAGACCGCCGTTACCGAGGTGGAGGGCGTCCAGTGGCAGGTGGGACGTACCGGCAACATCACGCCGGTGTTGGTAGTGCAGCCGGTCAGCCTCTCGGGCGCCACTATTCGCCGCGTGACGGCCCACCATGCCGGCATGCTGGCGAAATTACAAATCGGGCCCGGCGCGCGTATCGAAATCATCCGTAGCGGCGAAGTGATCCCCAAACTGGAAAAGGTATTGGCGCCGGCCCGGCAAGTGGCCTTGCCCGAAGCCTGCCCGGCATGCAGCCGGGACCTGAACTGGCGCGGCGACTTTTTGCGCTGCAGCCATCTCGATTGCCCGGCCCAGACCGAACAACGCCTCGTGCATTGGTTCCGTACCCTGGGCAATGCCGATTGGTTCGGCATCAAAACCGTTCAAAAGCTGGTGGCGGCCGGCTACGATACGCTGGAGAAGATCTACGCCATGACCGGGGAGGATTTTGAAGTCATTGGGTTCGGCCCGGTACAGTCCCACAACCTGTTCCAGGCGCTGGGCCAAAGCCGTGAAAAACCGGTGGAGGATTGGCGTTTTCTGGCTGCTTTGGGGGTTCCCGACCTGGGCGTGGGCGACAGCCGCAAATTGTTGCAACATGCCGGCCTGGCATCTTTGAATCAACTGGATGCACAGCAAATCAGCGCCATTGATGGCTTCGGCGAGATCACCAGCCAATCCGTCGTTCAGGGTTTGGCCGAGGTCAAAGCCACACTGGACCATCTGCTGACCCTGGGATTTAATTTGGCGCACACGCCGCTTGCCTCCGATGCGAATCAAACGGATAGCCCCTTGAGCGGCAAGTGCATCGTTTTCACCGGCAAAATGGCGCGCGGCAGCCGCGATGATATGGCGGCCGTGGCCCGCCGGTTGGGCGCTAATGTGCAGTCGACCGTAAGCCGTAAAACCGATTACCTGGTATGCGGTGAAAAAGTCGGGCCATCCAAGTTGGACAAGGCCCGAAGGCTTGGCATTCGCATACTCTCGGAAGCAGAATTTGATCAACTGGTCGGCGGTCCGCCGCCGGCGCAGATGCCACGCAATGACCAAAGTGGAGAAAGGGAAGGTGTCCCGTGACCACAGACCACGTCAAGGCCCATGCGATTATCTCCGGGCGCGTGCAAGGCGTCTTCTTTCGCGTTGAGACCCAGCGCGCCGCCGACAAGATCGGCGTCAACGGCTGGGTGCGCAACTTGCCGGACCGTACCGTGGAGGCGGTCTTCGAAGGGCCGCGCGACCGGGTCGAAACGGCCCTGGCCTGGTGCCGAAAGGGATCCCCCCTGTCCCAAGTGCACGATGTGCAGGTGCAATGGGTGCCATCGACAGGCGATACCGACGGCTTTAGCGTGCGCTATTGACCACCCCTGTTCTATCCCGTTTTCATCCACTTGTTCAGAAATGGTTTATGGATCAGGTTGGCTCACCAACTGACATCCAGAAACAGTCTTGGCCGAAAATAGCTGACGGCGAACATGTATTGATAACCGCTCCTTCTGGAAGTGGAAAGACACTTACGGCGTTTTTGTGGGCGATCAATCAATTGATTACGGGACAGTGGGATGTCGGTCGGACGCATATCCTGTATGTATCTCCGCTGAAAGCGCTGAACAATGATATCAGGCGAAACCTTATCAAGCCCCTGGAAGAATTAGGTCGGGTTTTTGAAGCGCAGGGTGACCATTTCCCAAACATTCAGGTTATGACACGAAGTGGCGATACATCTCAGTCTGATCGACGCCGGATGTTACGCTATCCTCCGGAAATTTTGATCACCACGCCTGAAAGTCTCAATTTGTTGTTAAGCTCGGCCGGAGGCCGATCCATCCTCACGAGTATTTCCTGCGTCATTCTGGATGAGATTCATGCCGTCGTCGGCGAAAAACGGGGGACTCACTTGATCACCGCAGTGGATCGTTTAGTACGGTTTTCGGGTGAGTTCCAGCGTATTTCGTTGTCGGCGACTGTTCGCCCTTTGGCGCTGGTGGCCAGGTTTACCGGGGGATTCACAATGGATTTGCACCAGTTATCCGTATCGCGACTTGAAAAAAGAGCAATATAACCTGGTGCTCAACATGCTGGCGGGAAGATATGACGACAGTCGCATCAGGGAATTAAAATCGCGAATTTCCATTGATCGCCTTGACAACACGGTTGAAGCTCGAAAAGGCGCAATGCTGGCTGTGTTCATGTCGGGTGGGACGATTCCCGATAGGGGATATTTTCATTTAAGGCACCAAGATTCCGGAGCGTTGATCGGTGAGTTGGATGAAGAGTTTGTATGGGAAGCCAATTTAGGGCAGATTGTCACCTTCTTGAAGTCGTCAACTCCGGTCCGGCGGGCGTATCGGGTAAGCAGCTTGTCATTCATACGATGTGGGGAGGGCAACTTAATCGGCCATATGCCATGGCGCTGGGTGCTGCCTGGCAAGACAAGTTCAAGGAACGACTTGAACTTTTTCCCGACAACGATTGTATTGTGCTTCAATTTCCGGAGGAAATAAAGCCTGATGAAGTATTGGCGTTGGTGACTGCCGAAAACGTAGAGTATTTGTTGCGAAAACGTCTGGAAGGTTCCGGCTTTTTTGGAGCACGGTTTCGGGAATGCGCCGGCCGAGCCTTGCTGATTACTCGAAACAAAGTCAATGACCGAATGCCATTATGGATGACACGGTTAAAATCCCAAAAACTATTAGAGAATGTCCTGCAATACGATGATTTCCCGATATTGCTTGAGACATGGCGAACCTGTCTTCAGGATGCGTTTGATTTGGACCAACTCAGATCGGTACTCATCGAACTTGAATCCGGGGCCATTCGTTGGTCGATCGCCCATACAAACCGACCGAGCCCTTTTGCATCCGGCATGTCCTGGAACCAGATCAACAAGTACATGTATCGTGAAGATCAACCCGCCTCTGAATCATCGGCACTTAGAAGCAGTCTGCTGCGAGATGCGGTATTTTCCCCTGGTATACGTCCAACTGAATCACCATCGATTGTTGAGACCTTTGAACAAAAACGGCAACGATTGGCGCCCGGGTATTCCCCTCAAACCTCGCGTGATTTAGTGGATTGGGTCAAAGAACGAGTCGTTATTCCGTTCTCGGAATGGGAACAACTGATGAACGTCATGGAAAACGACTTGGATGAGGCGCCTGATGGTATCGTGAAGCCTGTAGCGGAAAAACTAGGTGTCATACGTCACGCCTTTGCAAACGAACCGATGGTTGTGTCACTTGAACGGATGCCGATCATCTTAAAAGCCCTCGGAAGCGATCCAGTTGATTTTCAAGTTGAGACGCTGTCCGGGATTGAGGTCGGATCGGATATGATCGGTGACGATCCAGAAACGCAGGAAGCGAATCGTGATGAATTGCTTTCCGCGTTGATAGGCGAATGGCTGAGATGCTATGGGCCCAAATCCGTGGCCTTTATTTCGTCAACATTGGGTATTGAATCGAAGACGTTGGATTCGGTGTTGGAAGGACTCGTTGACGCTCAAGAATTAATATCAGGCCAATTGATCACCGGCGGCCGTGAAAGTGATGTGTGCGATAGCGAGAATTTTGAAAGTTTGCTTCGGATGAATCGGGCCGATGCCGTACCGGTGTTTAAAGCCTTGGATACGCAGTACCTGGCATTGTTCCTGGCCGATTTCCAAGGGGTGGCAAAGCCGGACGTGAATATCGAGGGATTGTTTCGGGCCATTGAACAACTGGTGTGCTATTTCGCATCGGCGCAAATGTGGGAAACAGAAATATTTCCAGCCCGTATTCAACAATACGATCCATCATGGCTTGATACGATCATGCAGGAAGGAGATCTAAGGTGGATTGGCGGTGAAAAACAAAAAGTTGCGTTTTGTTTTGAGTCGGATTTGGATTTAATGCAGGAAAACGCAGGCGATCAGACGAATCAAGATGTGAAACGTGAGACGAATGACATTGGAAAGGCGCCTGATCACTTCGCTGATTTGTTTTCCGATGTGGGGCGTCGATACGATTTTGCCGCACTACAAAAATAAGTCCAAACACAATTCGGAAAAGCTGTCGGATCGTCTGTGGGAAGGCGTATGGAAAGGACTCATAACCAATGACACGTTCAATGCACTGCGACGCGGAATTGAAAACAGGTTCAAGGTAAATACACCGGGCGAGCTTAAAACCGGTCCCGGTCGCAGGGGGAAAAGAACGATCCGGCGAGGCGCATTTTCCGCGTGGAAAGGTTCTTTGCCGTATTCAGGCCGCTGGTTTAAACTTCCAATGATCAATTTTGACGATGATCTTATTGCATTTGAGGAACTGAAAAAGGACCGGGTCAGGTTGCTTCTGGATCGTTATGGCATCTTGTTTAAGGAGCTGCTGCAAAGGGAGCAGCCGGTTCTTAGCTGGGCCGCCCTATTCAGATCATTGCGCCTGATGGAATTATCCGGTGAGCTGCTGGCGGGCTATTTCTTCGAAAACATACCCGGACCGCAATTTGTTTCACATGAAGCATTCCGAAAGTTACAGTCGAAACTGCCCGAAGAATCGATCTTTTGGATCAATGCAAGCGAGCCGGCATCATTGTGCGGATTGCAGATCGATGCATTCAAGGGGACCTTGCCCAAGCGATTAAGTGGCACGCATTTGGTATATCAAGGAAAAAAAGCTGGTACTCATTTCGGAACGAAACGGGAAACACCTCACCATCAGCGTTTCGCCGGATAATTCGAACCTTCAAGCCTATTTTTGTTCCTTACGCCATTTGTTGCATCGTCGAATTCAACCCTTGAGACAGATCGGCATCGAGGAAATCAACGGTGAAAAAGCGTCAGCAAGCGACTTTGTTGGCGCCCTAAAAACATCTTTCGATGTGTTGGTTGAATTCAAAAAGGTCACACTATACCGGAAACTGTAAAAAGAATGGCATCTTTTCCACCGGCGACGCCAGGCTTGATGCTGCATGGTTCAACGGTTCGAAAAGCATGATGTCATCATTATGGAACACCCACAGGGACCATTTTCTTGGCCATTGACTTGGCCATGTTCGTGGGTTAAAATTTAGGCCATGAAAACATGAAAACAGCAAACATCGGTGAACTCAAAAACAATCTTAGCAAATACATCGGCTGGGTGGAAAGGGGGTGAAGCAGTGGCCGTCCACAAACGCAACATCCCGATCGCACTAATTATTCCCCATGGAGGCCTGTTGGCCAGATTCATCACTATTGTCTGTTTTCGGTCTACCGCGTCTTGATCACCCGGTAAATGGTGTATTCCGAACTGACGCCAGCAAGTGAATCGATTCGCGCCTGGATGGACCTTCGCACATCGCTGTCATACCAGTTTTGCCAATCCTCCAAAGAGAACCACGAACTTATGGTGGTGATCTCATCAATGATATTAATGGCCTTGAGGTATTCGCCCGAGATATAGCCCGGCTGACTGGGCACCACCTCCCGAATTTGACGGATGCATTTGACCAACGCCTTCTCCTGCTCCTTGGGGAACCTGCGCCGGATAAATACTTTGATCGCCATGATGCCCTCCTTTTCTTATAACCATATTTACCGCTTCCAGGCGCAGTGTCAATTGATAATATTTAAAAATGGATCGGGCGGGCGTCATTGGACAAATCTTAAAAAATAACAATAAAACGGGTGGTTATAATAGTGCTTTGGGTTCCTTTGCCGCGCTTTCGCCATAAAACAGATGTGCCCAACGTTTTTTCAGAACGATTATTGGGGGAAAACATCGGCAACTATTAGAAAATCCAATATAATTAAATAATATGCTGCGGAAAGCAAACTGGCGTTCGCCTACGCCACAGATGTTGGCACACAATTCAATGTGCAAGAAAGTGTGTAAAAAGTCCTTTCCGGCTACAGTGGACAATAGGGGACGGGGACAATAGGGGGACGTCCATTGGTTTATTGCTTTCTTTTTTCCATGAGGCAGAATCTATTTTCTTGTGCGATCTTCTTTCCCCTGGAGACCGCATGGCTGACAGAGGGTTTCGCTAAGTTTAACTTCCGGGACAACTCAACCGTTGTCATCCCCTTTTCACGGGTCCCCCAGGAACACAGCAAGCTGCGGGCTCTGACATTTTGACGATATTTACCGGGTGCCAATACTTGCTCCGGCGCTACCCCAATTGCTGCGCGATACGATCCACCAACCACTCAAAACCATAGCCACCGGCGTGTAACCGGCTCTTTCGTTCTAAACCTTCCTGAGCCTCTTTCAGTACGCTTTCAACAAACGCCTCATCACCCAGGATTCGCTCGTCCCCCTTGATCCGGTCTAACCCCTTTCGCTTGGCTTTGACCACGGACCACCCGCCGGCGCTACGCACGAGCCCGCCACCGATTAAATCGGGGCGCCGGCCATCGCCGATGCCCTTTTCTATATTTTCCCGGTAGCACCCGCGAGCCGTCAAGCGCTTGCGATCATAAAACCCCAAAATGTAATCCGCGTCCTGCCATTGTTTCTTGTTCTGACCCATAATCACGCTATGGCCGCCATACGGATAGTTGTCCAATTCCTTTAAATTTTAAGCAATATATGAAGATGATTTGGAATCAAAGCCCAGGCATAACAAGACGTTCCGGTTTCAATGAGAACAGCTGCCAACCGTTCCAGAAAATTGTCCCGGTCATCATCATAGAATATTTTTCTCCGTTCGATGCCCTGAACAATTATATGATGCAAAGCGCCAGGCGCATCTATGCGGGCTTTTCTTAGCATAGTCTCCGTATAGCATCATTTGATGATATACTAACCTATAAAGCAATGGACGTCCCCAAAGTCCCCCAACAAACCGCTATTGCCCATGGGTGAGAGTTCGCTGGCCCATGTATTCCAAGTAGGCCTGTACCAGCTTGATGTCGCCATAGGAAAAGTGATCCCCCAGGGCTGTTTTAATTTCTTTCAACGATGAGTTGGGTATTTCGCCGATGGTTCGTTCAATAGTCCGACGTTTATCTTCCTTTAACACCTCGGTAATCTCCACCTCCCCTTTGGAGATGAAAAATGCGATATGGCCTTTGATGGTGGTGGTCTTCAGTCCCCGCTGTAGTGCGACCTGAGGAATGGTCAGACCTTTCTGGAACAATTCCAGGCTCACCTTCTTGGTGTCTTCCTTGTGGGCCGGTTCTGCTTTCTTATCCTGCGAAGGTTGGGGTGCGGCAGGCTCCGGCAGAACCACCTCGACGATTCCGCTTCGTTGACGGTAGTCGACCACCAGGGTCGTCAACTCCTCACCATATTTTTCGGCCAAGCGCGGTCCAATGCCTTTTATTTTCTTCAGCGCCTTGATCGTCTGGGGCAGGTGCACGGCGATCTGCACCAGTGTTTTCTGGTGCAGGACCTGGAAAAGGGCGATGCCTTCTTCGGCTGCTTTCTCCTTGCGCCATTGCCTCAAGGTTTCAAACAGTTCGGGATGGCCGACGTCTGCAGCGGTGTATACAATGCTGGGTTTTTTCTTTTTCGGTTGTGAGGCCTCCATGGCTGAGGTGGAAAGGGCCCGCAGGTACTTGCCCGATGAAAATTCCTCACGGCAGGAGAGAACACCGGCCTGCTTCACTGCGACGATCTCTCTTAAAACCTTGATGGTATCATTGATTCTTTTTCGAATTTCTTTGTTGTCCGTCTCTACCGCAATGCTGTCCAAATAAGGGTTCAGGATCGTCGCGAATTTTTCCTGAAAATAGACGGCTGCCTTGGTCAGTCTATCCTGAACGGCGGGATCGTTGGCCGGTTGGACCGTATCGCCGAACATGCCCTGCAATTGGCGTCGGAATTTCTTTCCGACGGTAACAATTTCCGCATCGGTGCGCTGTTGGATTTCGGCGATGTCGACACCGCCCAGAACTTGAATGGTTTTGGCATTGCCGTGAAGCAGCTCGGTGAGGCGACCCAGCAGCCAGTCCAGATTCTCAAAATCGAAACATTCAAGCAAGAGATGCTGTTGGTAGCGGCTTTTGGCGGACGCCAATTTTTCCCGGGGCGAGGTATTTTTTTCAACTTCCGCTAAGAAGTGATGAACGGCGGGATCGCTTTTCACGGCAATCGGCGTCAGCGGCGCACTGAGGACGATGCCTTCCAAGGAGCGACAACGGCTCAGGGCCACGTAGACCTGACCATGGGCAAAGGCGGCCTGGGCGTCGATGATGGCTTTGTCAAAAGTGAGCCCCTGGCTTTTATGGATGGTGATGGCCCAGGCCAGTCTCAAGGGGTATTGGCTGAACAGGCCGATCACCTTCTGGGAAATTTCGGCGGTTTTCGGATCGACAGTATACTCGATGTTCTCCCAGGTGGTTTTGCCGACATAGACTGGATACGACTCGCCTTGGCAGCGGACTTCGATGGTTTTATCGTCGATGCTGGTGATGCGGCCGATTTTACCGTTGTAATAGCTTTTTTCAGCGGACATGTCGTTGCGGATAAACATCACCTGCGCCCCCGGTTTTAGTTCGAGACTGGCTGCCGTGGGAAAGGCTTGTTCCGGGAAATCGCCTTGCAATTCGGCTTCAAAATTGTGGCTTCTTCCTGAAAGACGCCGAAATTTGGATTCGTTGATGGCATCGGCGCTGCGATTGTGAGTGCTCAGGGTAATGTACCCTTCTCCATCCTGCGGGGAGAAATCGGGGATGCAGCGGACATTGAGCTGCTGGAGCGTGGCGGTGTCAAGCTGGTTATCACGTACCCGGTTGAGCAGTTCGATGAAGTGCTGGTCCGACTGGCGGTAGATGTGTTTGAGTTCGATGGTGATCCATTCAGTGCGGGCCAGTGCGGTGCTGCTGAAGAAATAAGGGGTGTCGTAGTATTTTTCGAGGAGCTGCCATTCATCTTTTTTGGCTACCGGCGAGAGCTGGTGCAAGTCACCGATCATCAGCAGCTGCACGCCGCCGAAGGGTGCGTCGGAACGTCGGTAGTGCCGCAGGATTCTGTCCACGGCATCGAGCAGGTCGGCCCGCACCATGCTGATTTCATCGATGATCAGCAGGTCGAGGCTGCGGATGATGTTTTGCTTTTCCCGCCCGAGTCGGTGTTCGTGGTTATTTATTTTACCGCCGGGGATGAACGGCCCGAACGGTATCTGAAAAAGAGAGTGTAAGGTCACGCCGCCGGCATTGATGGCGGCCACCCCGGTAGGTGCGGCGACCACCATGCGTTTCAGGCACTTTTTCTGGATCTCTTTCAAAAAGGTGGTCTTGCCGGTACCGGCCTTACCCGTCAGAAAGATATGGCAGTCAGTATGCTGGACATACGCCTCAGACAGTCGGAGTTCGGTGTTTGTTGTGTCCATGGTGCGGTTCCCAGGTTAAAGTAACGCCACCATTGTTATGGCAGCGCCCGGTTTGAACGGAAGGCCTCAGCGTATGTGTGCGACCATATTGAAATGGCAGGCATGTGTCAACATTTGCAGAGAGAAATAGGGTAGGGGTATTGGGG
>JABDRH010000267.1 GCA_013041835.1 Desulfatitalea sp.
CGGATGTGGGCCGCTGTTCCTTTGAAAAATAGGATAGATAAAGCGGCCCATGTCCGATAAGTGAGGTTGGATTATGTAAGAAGACGACAAGGGCCATGACAGGCCCTATCTGATGAAGTCTTTGGCGGCGGCGTCACTTTAAAGCCGGATACGATTAAAAACTTGTTTTTAGGCTGATTTTTCAGTTGACAATTGCCTGTCCGAAGTTTGCCGAAAAAGAAAGCCATCAGCCCATAACCTTGGCGGGTTCGCGGCTGATGGTGTTGAGGGGAGACAAAGGGCTGCAACCCTTTGAACCACCCACCTAATTATCGTATATCCACTGAGAAATCAATCACTTGAAAGGTTGTACGGTTCCTTTGAAAGGTACCGTTGAAGTCACCGATCTGTTCAAGGGGCGTTTTTGCTGTGCATGGACGGCCGTCTGGACCGGGTACGGGTCAGAAACAACGGCCGGGCGATCGCAACCTTTTTGATCACCGGACCGGAGCTGGAATGTCTGGACCGCGATTAAAGCACACCCCAATGTTGCGGCATTGGAAAATTGCGGCCGTTATTTGACACTGCCAACCATGTATTTTCCAATGAGTGCTTCGATATCCAATGGTGATTCGGTATCGATGATCGTATCCCCGCTTTTCAGATCGTTGGCCGAACCGCCGGGCGAGATACTGACATACTTATCTCCAATCAGGCCCGATGTTTTGACGGAGGCGATGGCGTCATCGTGCAACGACACTCCGTTTTTGACTTCAAGCGCGACACGGGCCATCTGCGATGACGGGTCCAGGCTGATACCGGCCACACGTCCCACCGCCACTCCCGAAATTTCGACTATGGCGCCTTTTTTCAACCCCGAAACCGAATTGAACATGGCGTCCAACCGGTAGAAGTCTCCTCCCAATAGTTCCATACGCCCCAGGCGCACGGCCAAATACCCCGAACAAAGAATGCCGATGAGGACAAAGATCCCCACCGCTGTTTCTATTTTTCCGTGCTTCATGCGATCCTCTCTTTTACGGCGGTATTGTCGATAAACGCCCGGATAGCCGGGTGTTGGCTTGTCTGCAACTCCCTGCAGGCGCCCTGAAAAATGATCCTTCCACCTTCTAGCATGGCGATGCGCTGGGAGATGTGAAACACATCCGGTATCTCGTGGCTGACCATGATTCCCGTAAAACCGAATCGGTGTTGGTGCTCGGCAATCATTCGGTGGACCGCATTTTTCCGCACCGGGTCGAGTCCGGTGGTCGGTTCATCAAACAGCACAATGGAAGGCTCCGTGACCAAGGCCCGGGCAAGGGCGACCCGCTTTTTCATGCCACCGGAGAGTTGAGCGGGATAGTTGTTTTCGATCTCGGCGATATCCAGCTGAGCCATCGTACTGCGCACTCGGGCGGAAAGTCCCGCCCCCTTGGCAAGCCGGCGCTCTTTCAGCGGCAATGCGATGTTTTCAAATACAGTCAAGGAGTCGAAAAGGGCCGAATTCTGAAACATATAGCTGCATTGGGTCTTGATAGCCCGGAGTTGGCTGCCGCTCATTTGAGCCAGGGGCCGGCCGTCAAACAAGACCCGCCCACTGTCCGGCGCCAACAAACCGATGATGTGCTTGAGAAGAACGCTCTTGCCGATGCCGCTTTTTCCGATAATGGTGGTGGTTTCTCCGGCGAAAATCTCAAGGTCCACTCCCTGTAGGACACTCTTTCCCCCAAAGGATTTGAATACCTGATCAAATTGAATCAATGGCGTTCTCATCACGGTCATATCAAAAACGAAGTAAGGATATAGTCGGCGATCAGCACCACCACGCAGGAAGTCACCACAGCCGATGTGGTGGACATGCCGACCCCCCGGGCGCCGAAGCCATCAGAGCGCAGGTGAGTGTAAAAACCATGATAGCAGCAAATGGTTACCACCATGATTGCGAAGTTGGCTGCCTTGAGAAAGCCACCGAACACATCATGCAGCTCGACGCTGGATTCGACCCGGGCAAAGTATGTGCCGGGGCTGATGCCCAACAATAAGGAACCGGTTACATAGCCACCCAGGATGCCCACCACATCGAAAATAGCCGTTAATAATGGGATACTAACAAGCGCGGCGGCCAGGCGCGGGCTGAACAGATAGCGCACCGGCAAAATATCCATGGTCTCCAAGGCATCAATCTGCTCGGAAATACGCATGACGCCGATTTCGGCGGCCATGGCCGATCCGGCCCGGGCTACCACCATGATGGCCGTAAACACCGGCCCCATCTCTCTGATGATGGAAAGCGCCACCGCCGCACCGAGCATGCCTTCTGAACCGAACTTGACGAGTGTGTAATACCCCTGCAATCCAAGAACCATGCCGGTGAAAGCGCTGGTGAGCAAAACGATTGGCATGGATTTATATCCGATGAAGTAGATTTGCTGAAGAATCTTGTCGCCTTGCCAGGGCCAGGTGAAGATATGACGCAGCCCATCGGCGAAAAAAAGCGCCCAGCGGCCCATACCGCGATTCAATGCAAGCATGCGCCCCCCAACCGCAGCCGCCATGCTACAGCCATAACGAAGCAAGTCCATCAGCTTTCCAGTCATAAAAACAGCCATAAGTAGACCATCAGCACCAGGGAGCTGATCAGAAGTGAGAGGAACGTTCCAGGCGCGCTCCAGCGGACGTATTCCATGAAGGTCACATGGTAGCCCGACCGTTTAAGCGTTGCAATGGAGACAATGTTGGCCGATGCGCCGATCATCGTCAGATTGCCGCCCAGGCAAGCCCCCAGGCAAAGCGCCCACCATAACAGGTTATGGGGTATGGGGTGATCGGCCAACATCATTTGGATAATGGGGATCATGGTAATGGTAAAAGGAATATTGTCGATAATGCCCGATGCGATACCCGATACCCATAGCACCATCAGCACCATGACGTAGGGATTCCCGCCAACACGCAGGAAGATGTTGCGAGCCACCCACTCGATCACGCCCATCTCCTCCATGGTGCCCACCAGGATGAACAATCCGGCAAAAAAGAGCAGGGTGCCCCATTCCACCTCCGCAAGGATGTGCTCAATGTCGATGCGGGTGATGGTAAACAAAATCATGGCCATGGTCAGGGCCACCACGCCGGCCGAAAGATGCGTGATGGTATGGGTGACAAACAAAAGCAGGGTCACGGCCAGGCATCCGATGCTTTTTGCCAAAAAGACCCGATCAGTCTTGGCGGCCGGAAATTCGCGGCCGATCTTGGCCAGCATCGTTTGCATCGAATTGAGCTGGGTAGGGTTGTCGTCGATGGGGCGTAAACTGTTCCGGTTAATAGCCAGGAAGGAAAAAATGACGACCGCAGTGGCTCCGACCACCGGAGGCAAGAGATAGATCAGGAACTGGTTGAAGCTTAACCCCGCTCTGGACCCGATAATGATATTGGGCGGGTCGCCCACCAATGTCGCTGTGCCGCCCAGGTTCGAAGCCATCACGAGGGCTACCACGTAGATTCTGGGGTCTAGCCCCATGCCCCGGGTCAAATCGATGATGATGGGCACCATGATCAACACCGTGGTAACGTTGTCGAGAAAAGCGGACAACACGGCGGTGGTGATGCAGAAGAGCACCAGGATCAGCACCGGCCGGCCGCCGGCGCGCCGAGCGATTTTGACCTGCAGAATCGTAAAAACGCCCGACTTTTTTAGAACGCTGACGATGCCCATCATGCCGATAAGCAGCATGATGGTTTCAAAATCGATATGCCGTGCCGCCCCGTGCACATCGATGACACCGATAATGAGCAAAACCATGACGCCGAGCATCGCGGCCGCGGCTTTGTGCAACCACTCGAAGGATATGGCAACGTACACCGCCACGAAAACAGCTACTGGTACCCACGCATCAGGAGACATAGGCGCCTTGCCTTGGTATGATGTCTTGGCACGCCATATCAGCAAGTCGTTTTTGAGATGGTGTGTCGTGTGTGTCGATCATTTGTAAAACTCACGCCGAAAACGCGCGGTTCGGGCTGTACAAACGAGTGTTGGCCCGTATTGCCGGACGAATCAAAGCATGGTTGTTATTATCATTTTCATCCTCGATTGAAAACATTACAATCGGCAAAGCGCATGATAAAGTTACCTACGATTCACGGCCCTGTATCCTTATCTATTGACATAACATGGTAATTCCGTTTAGATAACTCTCTTTGAAAATAAGCGAAGCTGGGTTCGGCCCTTCACAACATCCGGACAAGACTGTTTTCGCCTGTGTTTTCAAACAGATCCAGTATTTTAGCTGAGGCCGAACGGACTCACGAAGGAAGGCAATAATTTTTGGAGGTTTTGTTATATGGCTGAACAAGCGATTAAACTTGGCGGCAAAAAACAGAGCACCTTCATCGACAAGGTCAAGGCGTTGCTGCCTCAGGGTGGCAATCTGAACCTGTGCTTGACCTGTGGTGCGTGCTCATCGGGGTGTCCGGCCACCGGCCTGGAAGGTATGGACCCGCGCAAATTCCTGCGCATGGCCGCCCTGGGCATGGATGAAGAGATCAAAAGCACGCCCTGGGTCTGGATGTGCAGCATGTGCACCCGTTGCGTGTACGTCTGTCCCATGCAGATCAACATTCCTCAACTGGTCTTTTACGCACGCCAGACCTGGCCCCGCGAGTCGCGCCCCAAGGGTATTTTGGGCTCCTGCGACATGGCCTTGCGCAACGACACCTGCAGTGCCATGGGCGCATCAGAAGAGGATTTTCAATTCGTGGTCGAGGACGTTCTGGAAGAGTACCGCGAAGCCCAACCCGAATTCGCCGAGATGGCTGCGGATGTGAACCGGCAGGGCGCCCACTATTTCCTCAACCAGAACTCCCGCGAACCGGTCACCGAACCGGATGAAATGGTCCCCCTGTGGAAAATCCTGCACCTGGCCGACGCCGACTGGACCTACGGCACCAAGGGCTGGGCCGCCGAAAACTACTGCATGTTCATGGCAGACGATGAAAACTGGGAAAAGATCGTGCGGACCAAGGTGAAAGCGGTGGAGGATTTGGGCTGCAAGGTTTGGCTCAACACCGAATGAGGGCACGAACTGTTCGCGGTCCGGTTCGGACTGCAAAAATTCAAGATCCCCCACAACTTTGAAATCCAAAGCATCATCCAGCTCTACGCCCAATGGATTCGCGAGGGCAAACTCAAGCCCAGTTCCGCGTGGAACCAAGAGCGCCGGATCAAGTTCACCGTTCAGGACCCCTGCCAACTGGTGCGCAAAACCCTCGGCGACCCGGTGGCCGAAGACCTGCGCTACGTGGTCAAGGCCGTGGTGGGCGAAGAGAACTTCATCGACATGTACCCCAACCGCTCCAACAACTTTTGCTGCGGCGGCGGTGGCGGCTACCTGCAATCGGGCTACACCGATCAACGTCGCAAGTACGGCGAAATGAAAGCCAACCAGATCCTGGCCACCGGCGCTGATTATTGCATTACCCCGTGCCACAACTGCCACGCCCAGGTTCACGACTTGAGCGAAATTCGCGAACACCCGTGGCAAACCGTCCACCTGTGGACCATGCTGTGCCTATCCATGGGTATTCTGGGCCCCAATGAGCGCGTCTACCTGGGCGACGATCTGCGGGAGGTGGATATATTCCATCCGGAGAGCGAAATGTAGCCCAATCGTACATCTTCACAATATCAGGACCGGTAGCAAGGATTTGCTGCCGGCCCTTGTTTTAGGCGATTTCTGTCAGAATTTACATATGCCCGGCTTCCGAGCGCATGATCAACCCACTGATTCTAAAATAAATTTCTAAAGAAATGGCCTCTTGGATCCGATACTGAACTGCAAGTATCTATTCAAATCAATTCCGTACCGCTCCGTACCGCTTGCATGGGTCAGAAATCCAGAATCTACATAGAGACGGAGTTATTATTATCAACCATCAGGAGGAAAATAGAATGGGAAAAAGGACGATTGCATTGCCTACCTTGTTCATTGGTTTGGTGCTGTCATTGGCTATCGTCGCTTTGGCGGAACCATCCCGGGCCGCCGAAGTGCGCGTCATTGCCAACGAGAACGCCCCTGTTAAGACC
>JABDRH010000269.1 GCA_013041835.1 Desulfatitalea sp.
GCTTGGCCCGATCTTCGGCCTCAAAATCCTCAAAATAGCTCGCTATTCCTGCGGTTTTGAGCCCTCAGATCGAACCCGGCTGACCCAAATCCACGCGCCTAAATGCCGAACTTATTTTTGCGCGAGCCCTTAATAAAAATCCGTTGAACTCGGTAAAACCATGCCGATCCCGGCGATGCGGCACTCCTTGCCTTTTGTGATGTCGACATCCGAAGCGCCGCAGTCCGGGCATGTCAACGAGGCGATTTGTACGTCAAACGTTTCACTTTTCCGTAAGGGTAAATCGCCGTTTCGGCCGCATTGATTGCATTTAATTTCAGGATCGATGGTATGGATGATGATTTCCGCGTTGTCGGCCACGGTATCTTCGAGCAGTTGGACGAAAACGGATTTTAGCTGTGCCGGATTGAAACAGACCAGCTTGCCCAAATCCACCTCGACCCGCGCCACCCGCTTCGCGTGGCGCTTTTGCGCTTCGATGAGCACGATATTGACCATCCAACTGGTCGTTCGGAACGAATGCACGATTATAGTTCCAGTTTGCCGATGATTTCTTCGACACCTTCTCCGGTGGTTAAATTTGTCCGGACAATATCTATATTTGGGTTGAGATCAAGAAGCTCTCTTTCAAGTTTTGCGACATTTACTTTCATGGCCTCGGCAAGATCGATTTTGTTGATCACCACAAGATCCGCCTCCAAAAAGATATACGGATGCTTGAGGACAGTATACGGCCCTTCGGTCACCGAGACGACGACGATCCGTTTATCGGCGCCGAGCTTAAAATCCGCGGGGCATATGAGGTTGCCGACATTTTCGATGAACATCAGATCGAATTTTGCCAAATCGAATTGCGACATGGCATCAAGGACATAGGCCGGGTCCAGATGACACTCTCTTCCGGTATTGACCTGGATGACTTTTGCTCCCTTCTCCTTGATCCGATCCGCATCGATGGTCGTTGTCAGATCCCCTGCGATAACGGCGATGCGATGCGCCTTTAAGTGATCGACCAGTTGCATTGCCAGCGATGTCTTTCCCGCGCCAACGGAGCCCAATATTTCAAAAGCTTTCATATTGTAATCATCAAGAAGCTTGCGGTTCTTTGCCGCAAGCGCATTGGATTGCTGCAAAAAATCAGCATCGAGCGGAATATCGATGACCTGGTTTTGTTGATCCTCGGACGCGTTCATGGATGCTATCCTTTTTGACATAGTACGATGGCGCGATCACGACATTGATTCGGTTTTGGTGCCGTTGATCGAGATTCACCAAAATGATTCCGATTTTTTGCCTATACTCTTTCAATGATCGCAGTGTGGCACCCTTGCTTCTCGTCTTTTTCGAGAACGCAACGGAACTGACCCGGCCTGAGCATTCGAAGCCGTTTTTCCAGCCATTGTAAATCTCCACTGCTCAGCACTTTAAGCACCTGGCCATACTTCAGGCGGTCATAGTGCCCACCGGTTTCGTAAATTATTTTTTTGGGAATCAGGTTCCGGATATCCAGGAGAATCTCTTTTTCATCGGAATCCAGAACATGTTGGGCTCCGGCCCTGGACGCATCACTCGTTGTCTCGTCCCAGCTCATACGAGGCACCGTGGGAAGTATGATGTGTTCGCGAAATAGGGAAAACTTGCATAGATCGTCATCGATCATGTTCATGGGTTGAAGGGCTGCCGCATCGTTAACGCCTTTTGCTTGCAATAGTTTGTTCTGGAGACAAGCGCAGGCATGCCTGCAGGGCAATAGGTTCAAAACATCTTCGCTCAATTTTTCCGTCATCGCCGCAAAAATGTTACAATCGTTTTTGTCGATCCAAAATTCCATATTCCGTACGTTGCATTCAAGGATCCCCACCTCGTAGAGCTTTGGATTGATCGCCAGATAAGCGACTTCGATGAAACGCTGGATGACATAGGGGAATGGGCCTGTATCCGGTCTGTCAGCGTATTCTTTTAGCAGCTCGTATGCCCGGTCCATGTACTCTTTTCGGTCGCCAAGGTCCAGCAGCCTTTCCATGAGCAAGTTGCCGTATTTGCCAAACACATCTTTTGAAAGGGCTTCGATTTCAGTGGGTTGCTTTCCAGCTGTCTTGGATGCGAAGTCGTCCACGAGCACTGATGGATCAAACTCATTCGCTAAAATATCCAACATATCCCTGTTCAGATCGAATATCGGATCCCATTTCATTTTCTTCTCTTTGGTAGACGGTGCTTTATTTGTTGTCGTCATTGGAAATCCATCCTCCTTGATTCACGCTTTTTCAATTTCCCTGAATTCGACTTTCAACGCATCAACCGGACAGATTTTAACGCACTCCATGCATCCAATACACTTATTGAGCCAGTCCGGTGTAATTCGGTAGTTGCCTGGTTTATGAATATCGCTCTCTTTGCCTCTTACATATCGGACTTTGTAAAAACCGCTCCTGAAAACCATCGTCGGACAAATTTCAACACACTTCTTGCAGGCCATGGGTGTCTGGCACTTTTCGCCATCCCACTCAATATAGGGTATTCTCGATATCACTATTCACCTCCGTGAATTTTTTCAATTACCAGTTGTCTCTGAGACCTGGGAACCTTTCTCGACGTTCGAGCGTGATCGCGCCGGATGGGCAGGCGGTTTCACAAAGACCGCAGCCAAAACATTTATAGGGATCGATTTCCATTTTCTCAAAATTCGGATTATAGCGAAGCGCTCCAAACTGGCACCGGTGCGCGCAGCTAAGGCATCCAACGCACTCATCCTTTTCGACCAATGCGATATAATGCGCTTTGAGCAGGCCGCCTTTGATATCGTAATCCAAGCGAAACCGCATAATCATGCATTCAGGGTAATTGCAATTGCAGATCATGTTCAGGTAGCCAATTTCGTGCCCGACACAATGGACGAAGCCCCTTTCATTGACATGCCGCAACCACGACTTTCCTTCTTCCACCGACATGAAATCCACACCCCCACAGGCATGCGCATTTTTATATCTTTCCGGCCATCGTTCCCATCGGAACATCGATGTTCCGAGCCCTCCGCAGGAAAATTCTTCTTTGCTCTGGGGAAGAATACCCCTGTATATCCAACGGCACATGCATGGCAAGGAGGATGGCAGCCTCGATATTTCCATTATTTTTTCTGCGTCCTGAATCGGCACGACTTGCATTTTGCTCATGGCGCCGATGTGCTCGCTAAAATTATCCAGCTTCTTGCGATACAGTTCAGGATCAGTTTCCTCGAAGCGGATGATTTCGCTGATGGGCTCCCAATCCACGATGCCTGGGTTTACCATCGTTACTTCCGCGTCCGGATTTTCACGCTCTCGAATCTTGTACATTCGCCAGCCATACGCTTTAGGGTTCAAATACCAGATCGTGTCTCCCCCAAAGGTGTCACAGTAAAGGCACATCGCAAAACTCCCTTTCTAATGTCGTTATCGCCGCCCCGGATTGAATGGCTAATCTAAAAGTTCCGTCTTATCGGAGTAGTATTGATAGAAAACTTATGGCATCATGGTCTCATGCTAATTTGGTGCCAAGAAAACCCCAATGCCGCAAAAGCCGAAGGGCTACAGATTTTGATTTTTAGGACATCGTTTTCGAAAACCGATTTGATCATTTTTCAGCCCTGTATACGTGTCGCACGAATCTGTCATGATGCAAATCTGAAACGGCTCGATGCATTGGTGCATTAATTGCGGGTTGGAGCGCATCAACCCCGCTTTCCAATGACCATCGCTTTCAAATAGTCTTTCAGTTCCGAAATGTTTTCTTTTAAAAGAAAGCCAACACAATTATGGCCCGCTATGTCGAAATCTTTATCCATTTGAATTTGGGAAGTGAAAATAACCGTAAGAAACCCTTTGTCGACGGATAGTTTCAGAATTTCCCACCCATTAACGCCGGCTACGTCCAAGAGCACAATGTCGAAGCTGCGACGCTGTAAAAACTTGAATGCCGTGTTGGCATCCGAAGCTTTGTAGACGATACACATATCCAGAACATTTTCCACCGATTCCATAACATCCGGATCATCATCCACCAGCAGGATGCTAAGACCGTCCAGCATGCTGATGAGCCTGCCACGCAGCAATAGAATCGGCTTTGGCGCACTCTGAAGGATGTGCCAGGAAACAGAGCCCACTGACATCGGCAGCCCCGGATTCGATCCATATGGCGTCATTACGATCAGATCGACGTCATCTCTTTCGGCATACTTGCAGATCACCTCGATTGCATTCCCGGTTTTTACGACAACCCGGACACAAGCACCCCGTTGCTCCAACTCTTGCTGGAGCGTGCAAAGGTATCGCTCCGCCTTTTCCGTCAACCTGCATGCTTCTTCATCGAGCGCATCATCGGAAATGTGCAGATGTTCGATTGCCTGCAGTAGCGTGATGTTGGCTCCCAGCAAACGGCTCAGGTTGAATGCGGCACCAATCCCTTCCTCTGCTCTTTTAGAGCCATCCAAAGGTACCAGTATGTTTTTGTACATGACGCCTCATTTGCTGATGGATTAGCAACCCGGTCCGGGTCTTGTATCTTCTTGTTCGCTTGTATCGGCTGCCCCCTTCATGTTTTGATTCTGAAAATAAGGAAATCAAAGCAAACATGGTGCCAAGGCAATTTTGCTACGCTGTCGAAGTATCAACTCATGTGTGACTTTGTCAGCGGGACGATGGTCAGAACTGTTCCGTTTCATATGGCGGATCCGATCTGTCTTGACAGGCAAATCGATGAAGGTATAAGAAAACTAAATGGACAAAAAATCAGTAATCGCGGTTTGCGGCAAGGGAGGCGTCGGAAAAACGGTCGTCTCCGCACTTCTTTCCCGGGCGCTTTCGGACGCGGGGGCTTACCCGCTCTTGTTGATCGATGCGGATCCCGCCGGAGGGTTGGCTTCTGCTATCGGAGAGCGGTCATTTCAAACGATGGCTTCGGTTCGCGATCGCTTGATCGCCTCGGCGAAAAGCGGAAAGAAGTCGGACACGGCGGCCATTTGCGACCAAGTCGATTACCTGGTATTCGAAACCCTGTTGGAGCGGGAGAAGTATTCTTTGCTTGCCATGGGGCACTCTGCGGAAAAAGGATGCTTTTGCCCTGCAAACAACCTGCTCCGAGGCGCCATCGATTTGATTTCAGCCTCATTCATTGTTACCCTCATCGATGCGGAGGCCGGAATCGAACAGATAAAACGAGATGTCACCAAAAGCGTCAATCGCATCCTCGTTGTTGTCGATGGTTCCCAACGAAGTATCGCAACACTTCGGTTGATTGCGGATTTGGTCGATGGCGAACAGGTTTGCGCCATTGGCAATCGAATCGAGGCGGATGAAATCGATTCCGTTATCGAGGGAATACAAATTATCGGCACGATCCCTCAGGATCAGACCGTGTTGGCATACGACCGCAAGGGGCGTTCCCTCTGGGAACTGCCCGCCGAGAACGAAGCGCTGAACAAGGCAAAACGTATCGCCGGGGCATTGTTTGGCGCAACCGTCAAATGATACCGTACTTTTTCGCCCTTCTGAAAAACGTGGACTGATTCATCCCGAGGGCCTCTGCGGCTGCGTAGGTGGATCCATGGGTTTCATAGGCCTTTTTGATGATATCCTTCTCAAAAGATCCCATGACCGTTTTAAACTCAGAGGCGTCCGCGGCATCGGCGGCGAAATGATCGGCCTGGTGATCGTTGGTGACTTTTCCAAGGTCTTTAATATCCACTGATGGTCCTTTTGTCAGAAGGACCAGGCGCTTTAATATGTTTCGGATCTCCCGAACATTGCCTGGAAACGGGTAATTGATCAATTTCGTCCGGGCGCCTTCGCTGAGCGTCAACTCCTTGTGAAACTCTTGCGTGTATTTATCCCAGAAATAATCAACCATCTCGGCGGCATCCGCCGGTCTTTCACGAAGCGGCGGAATTTCGATGGTCAGTTCATTTAAGCGAAAGAAAAGGTCCTTCCTGAACGTGCCCGCTTCGATGGCCTCGTTCAGGTTTGCATTGGTTGCCGCAATCACTTGGACATCCAATTCAATCGGCTTGGACGAGCCAAGGCGCTTAAATGTTTTGTCGTCCAGAAATTTCAATATCTTGGACTGAAGTTCCAGCGGCATGGTCCCGATTTCGTCCAGGAAGATGGTGCCTTTATCCGCAATTTCCAGAAGGCCGACCTGACCCCGCTTGGATGCCCCTGTGAATGAGCCTTCATTGTAGCCAAAAAGCTCCGATTCCAAAAGATTGATGGGAATTGCGGAACAGTTCAGGTCAACGAAGGATTCATTTTTTCGATCGCTCAAATGGTGAATTATTTTGGCAAAAAGGCTCTTTCCCGTCCCGGTTTCACCGGTAATCAGGTAATTGAGCTTAAATCCGACGAGGCTGATGATCAGTTCAATTATTTCGACGGTTTTTTTGTCTTTGACGATTAAGTCCTTAATACCGTGTTGTTTCAGGTCGGATACCACTTTCGAGCGATAAATCTCTGCCAATTCGGGTAATTTGGATGCATAGGTATCCTTGGCTTCGACCTCGGTCCGCATGGCTTCCAGTTCGGCGATATTCCGGACATTGGTGATCACATACTTGAGCTTGCCATTGGCATCGAAATAGGGTGTGGACGTGGAAAGGACAAAAGATTTCTGATTTCTGCTTTTAAGCAGCGTCGATTCTTGTTTTTTGCTGGACAAAGCCCGATACGGTACCGCATCGTCAGGTATGATGCCAACTCTGACCAGATCTTCGATGGTCTTGCCGACGATCTTGTTGGGGATGAGGCCGACGATCCTTTCCATTGCCTTTCCCGCGTACAGGATTTTACCGTCACTGTCCGTGACGACGATGCCGTCGTGGGATAAATCGAGTATGCAGCTTATCAGTTCATCCTTCTCGTGAAGCCGCGCGAGAAGTTCTTCTGTTCCTTCTTCCACAAGCCCCCCAAAAAAGTCGCTCAGCCGGTATTTCAATCTGTACGTGTTCGCAATGGCGTCGAATGACTTGCCAGGATGAATCTGAAAATGATCATCGATACAAGCATCGTTTCGAACAGGTGCCGGTCTGCGTCATGGCGTTTCCCGTCAGGCCGGTATATCGCTTCCCGTTGTGGATGACGTAACGCATCAAAGAGTACCACAGAGCCGGGTCTGTTTCAACTCGAATACCCATAGCAAGTCGTTTTCGGCCAACGCTTAATTCATTCCTACATTGGGAATGATACCAAAATGAATCAAATCATGAAACGGTTATTCAGGGTACGGGCATGGCAATCGCGTGTTGCTTTTTTTGCATCACGAAAAGCACGAAGAACACAAAGGCGTCAAAAATGATTTCCGAATAACAGCTTCGTGCCTTTCGTGGTTGAAAACAAAAACCGCTTTTTGGGACTTTTTTCGCCTCATCCTCACCACGCCTGCTGTCCATTTCGTTACATGTGATTGCCCTGAGCCGCTGACACATCATTGAAGATATTTTTATGGTAGCGCCCCGGCATGGTAATTGAATTGTACTCTACCGTTCAGGGGGCATCGTCTGAAAAATCTTCGGTGTGAGAAATTCGTTATTCATAATAAGGGGGAGGGGTATGCCGGGAATATGTGCGAGTGGCTGCTACGTACCACGCTACCGCTTAAACCGCGGTTTGATCTACAAGGCAACCGGATGGCTAAATGCCGGAAACATCGGCAATGCCAAGGGGGAAAAGGCTGTCGCCAATCATGATGAGGACAGCGTCACCATGGCTGTCGCCGCAGCGCGAAATGCACTGCAAACCGTAAACGGCTTGAACGTCAACGGTGTCTATTTCGCCTCAACCACAATGCCTTACAAAGAAAGGCTCAATGCCGGCATTATCACGACGGCCGTCGGCCTGCCGGATCAGGTGATTGCCGCGGATTTTGGTGGCGGACTCAAGGCGGGCACCACGGCCATGCTCTCGGCGCTGGACGGTATTAAGGCGGGAAGCGTCGACAATCTGTTGGTATGTGCCGCGGAATGTCGCTTGGGCAAGCCTTCTTCGCCCCAGGAACTGATTTTCGGTGATGCGGCGGCCGCTTTCGTCTTGGGCACGGATGATGTCATCGCCGAATTCAAAGGGTCCTATTCCCTCACCTGTGATTTTGGAGATCATTACAGGGGCGCCCAGGCAGTGTTCGACCGTCAGTGGGAAGACCGGTGGATTAGAGATGTCGGTGTGGAGAAATTCATCCCCGAAGTGATCAACGGGTTGCTGGAAAAATATGAAATACAGCTATCCGACTTTGCAAAGGTCATTTATGACTGCCAATATGCCGCGGCCAGAAAAAGCCTGAACAAAAAATTGGGGATCACCCCCGAAATGGAACAGACCCACTATCAGGCGCAGATCGGGCAAAGCGGGACGGCCCAATCGCTTTTGATGTTGGCCGGTGCGCTGGAAGAGGCCAATCCCGGCGACAAAATCCTGGTGGTCAGTTTCGGCAGCGGCTGCGACGCGCTGTATTTCGAAGTCACCGACAACATCCGCAAAATGGCGGACAACAAACCCGTCACGGCGGCATTGGCCAATCGGGCGGAATTGGACAACTACACCAAATATCTGACCTGGCGCGGCATTCTTCCCATGGAACTGGGACTGCGGGCCGAGGAGGATTTGTGGACACGTTACAGCGCCTACTGGCGGGTGCGAAAAACGGTGCTGGGCCTTTATGGAACGCAATGCAAGGCGTGCGGCACGCCCCAGTTTCCGCTTCACCGGATCTGCGTGAACCCCGAATGCGGGGAGGTGGATCAGATGGCGCCGTACCGTTTCGCCGACAGGCCCGGCAAGGTGGCCAGCTACACCGGTGACATGCTGGCGGCTTCTTACAATCCGCCGGCCATATACGGCCAGATTATCTTCGAGGGGGGCGGAAAGTATATGTTCGATCTGACCGATTGCGACTTGGATGAACTGGAAACGGGCATGCCGGTACGCATGAGTTTCCGCCGGAGATACCATGACAAAAAAAGAGGTATTTCAGGATATTTCTGGAAAGCCGTTCCCTTCAGGGAGGTAAAATAAATGACTGACGGAATTCGAGACAAAGTGGCGATTCTCGGTATGGGATGCACGCGATTCGGTGAACTTTGGGAATCCAGCGCCGAAGATCTGATGGTGGATGCTTTCAAGGCGTGCCTGGAGGACGCCGGCATCGAGAAAAAGCAAATTCAAGCGGCCTGGCTCGGAACCCACTACGAAGAGGTCAATGTGGGCAAGGGCTCGATCCCCTTGGCCTTCACGCTAAAACTTCCCCATATTCCGGTGTCACGGTCGGAGAATTTTTGCGCCACGGCAACCGAGGCGTTCCGTGCCGCCTGCTACTCCGTGGCGGCGGGCGCCTATGACATCGTTCTGGTCATGGGGGTTGAAAAACTGAAGGATACCGGATACGGCGGCCTGCCCACGGGCGCCTGGCGCGGGATCATGTCGTACATGATCGAAGCCAACCGCACGGCGCCGGGATCCTTCGCCCAACTGGCCACCGCCTATTCATCCAAATGGGCAATACCCATGGAGCGCATCAAGGATGCCATGGCCCATGTGTCCGTGAAAAGTCATGCCAACGGCGCCATGAATCCGCGTGCGCACCTGCGCAGGCCCATCACCAAGGAACAGGTTTTGAAGGCGCCGATGATCGCCTATCCACTGGGGCTGTTTGATTGTTGCGGTGTTAGCGACGGAGCGGCGGCGGCCATTGTCACGACTCCGCAAATCGCCAGGAGCATCAAGCCCAATCAGGACACGATCATGGTCAAATCCCTTCAGATCGCCGTGAGTTCCGGTGAAGAAGCTTTCCACGATGCATGGGATGGCGCCCATGTCATGTCGACGCGAAAGGCCGCCACCAAAGCCTATGAAGAGGCGGGGATAAAGGACCCGAGAGAAGAGATCAGCATGATGGAGGTTCACGACTGCTTTTCCGTCACCGAACTCGTGACCTATGAGGATCTGCACATCTCTCCCAAGGGAGGGGCCTGCAATGATGTACTGGAAGGTTTTTACGATCTGGATGGAAAGATTCCCTGCCAGGTTGACGGCGGTCTAAAGTGCTTCGGCCATCCCATCGGCGCCTCCGGGCTTCGGATGATCTTTGCCATGTACGAGCAGTTGTTGGACAGGGTACCGCCGGAAAGAAAGGTGAAAAATGCCAGGCTCGGACTTACCCACAACCTCGGCGGCATCCCATGGATGAACATTTGCGCGCTTTCGATCATCGGCAGAGGCTGATCATGGATTCATGATCCGTTGCGAAGAAACGAAACAACGCATCAAACGGATTTTGGGTCGTCACGACGACCTGTTGCAAGTTCAATTTCGATAATTGACAAAATGGAACGATCGGTGAGAGTCAAGGTTTTCGCACCCGCATTTTTACACCTGTCCGCCTTGGACGATGAAGGGTATGTGACGCTGCCTGAAGGTGCCGACGTGCAGACCTTGTTGAAAGCGCTTCACATGCCGATGCCGCTGAGGCATATTGGGTGTTGCACGGTCAATGCCGTCAGGGCGAAATTGAAGGATACATTGAAAGACGGCGATACGGTATCCATTCTGGCATTGGCGGCGGGTGGATGAAAATTGACAAAATAGAGCAGGGGACGGATGAAGGGGTACTGCGGCAAAATACTGATCGTAAATCTGTCGACGGGTGAGATTGGTTCAGAAGCAATCGGAGACGACATCTATGAGATGCTCCTCTCGGGCGTGGGGTTGGGCGCTTATTACCTGTATCGGCATATCCCCGCGATGGCCGATCCTCTGGGCCCGGACAATATTCTTGGATTTACCAGCGGTCTGTTGACCGGTTCGGGGAGCCTTGTCACCGGCAGATGGATGGTGGTGTGCAAGTCACCACTCACCGGCGGTTGGGGAGATGCCAATTGCGGCGGTACCTTCTCGCCGGCCATCAAACGGTGCGGGTACGACGCCCTCTTTTTCAAGGGCATCTCCGCTCAACCGGTTTATCTGTATATGGACAACCACGGTGCATCGTTGCGTGACGCCGCCCACCTGTGGGGTATCGATACCGTCGAATCCGAGTCCCTGCTCCGCAATGAATGCAAGGCGCAAAAGAAGCCCAGCGTCGCCGTGATCGGTCCGGCAGGGGAAAATGGCGCCTTGATTTCCGGCATCTCCAACGATTCCGGTCGCATGGCGGCCAGATCCGGCGTGGGCGCGGTCATGGGATCGAAGAAGTTGAAGGCCGTTGTCCTGGCCGGCTCACGGCGCATCGCGGTGCATGATTCGGCCCGGGTCAAGGCCATCAGCAAGGCCTATGCCATTAAAATCAAAAAGGCCGCCCTTCCGAAGATCATGAAAGGCTGGATGCTGCCGTTGATGGGAAAGATGATGGCCGGCTCAAAGAACAATGCCCTCATGGACGGCTTGGCCGTCGCGGCGATGAACAAGAAATGGGGGACCATCGCCAACAACACCGTGGGCGTTCCCAACGGCGACAGCCCCATCAAAAACTGGGGCGGCAGCGTAAAAGACTACGGATGGGGCAAATACAGGCACCTGAATCCCGACCGTATTCTTAGAAGACATACCAAGCCCTATGCCTGCTACGCTTGCCCCATCGGCTGCGGCGGGATCAGCGCTATCCAGGATGTCAGAGACGGTCGCTTCAAGCACACCCACAAGCCCGAGTACGAAACCTGTGCCGCATTCGGCGGCCTGATTTTAAATAGCGACCTGGACGCCATCTTTTACATCAATGAACTGCTGAATCGCGCCGGCATGGATACCATTTCGGCGGGCGGCGTGGTCGCCTTTGCCATGGAGTGCTTTCAAAACGGGATCATCACCAAGGCCGACACGGCCGGTCTGGAATTGTCCTGGGGAAACGCCGACGCAGTGATCGAACTGTTGCGCAGAATGATCCAGCGCCGCGGCATTGGCGATCTCCTCGCCGATGGCGTTAAAAAGGCCGCGGAAAAAATCGGCGCGATCGCCCAGCCCTATGCCGTCCATGCCGGCGGGCAGGAGCCGGGAATGCACGATGGCAAGATGGACCCTTTGACGGGCCTGCATTTCAGTGTCGAGCCCACACCAGGACGCCACACCATCGGCGCGGTGGTCAACTACAACCTGAGCCGCATCTGGGAATTTGTCTCCTGGGCGCCCAAGGTGCCTGCCAAATACCCCAAGGACAAAGATTATGCGGTCAATGAGGAGAACGCCCGCAAGGCCAAGGCCAACAGTTGCCTTAAAATGATTCTGGACGGCGCCGGCGGATGCCTGTTCGCCGTGCTGACGGGCTTGAACCATTGGAAGATATTCGACTGGCTCAATGCCACCACCGGTTGGGACAAGACGCCCGACGATTACATGCAGATCGGCATGCGGATTCAGACCCTTCGGCAGATGTTCAACATCAAGCACGGGATCGACCCAAAAACGTTTAAAATGCACGATCGCATGAGCGGCAAAACGCCGCTGAAGGAAGGTCCGCTGGCCGGCATTGCCTTGGCGATCGAACCGTCCATGCAAAGCTATTGGAAGGAACTCGGCTGGGACGAAAACAGCGGCATTCCCACGCAACAGGCCTTGGACCACCTCCAGTTAACCCCACTTTTAAACGGCGAAGTTTTTTAATGAAGCACCCTAATTCTGCCCTTACCTCATGCGCCGAGCAGGTCACCGACGGAATCATTTAAATCGACCCACACCTGCTTTAGCCGCGTCAGATGCTCGATCATTGCAAACCCGTTTTCTCTTCCGTACCCGGAAAGCTTGTAACCGCCAAAGGGGGTGTTCGCCTCGACCATGTGCCAGGTATTGATCCAAACCGTTCCGGCCTGGAGCCTGCTGGCAAACCGATGGGCGCGTTTCAAATCCTTGGTCTGCAAACCGGCGGCGAGTCCATAGATCACGTCGTTGGCCATGCAAAGGGCTTGCTCATCGTCCCTGAACTTGATCACCACCCCTACAGGCCCGAAGATCTCCTCCTGGGCGATTCGCATGCGGTTGTCCACACCAGTGAACAATGTCGGTGCAAAGTAAAAGCCGTTGGCGCACTCGGGCGCCGTGGGACGATGTCCGCCGGTGCACAGGATCGCCCCTTCTTGTTTTCCGACCTCGACATATTCTTGCACTTTTCTCAATTGGGATGCCGATGCCAAGGGGCCCATGCGGGTGGATGGGTCCAACGGATTTCCGATGGGGATTTGCTCGGCCCCTTGAATGAAACGCTCGACGAAACGGTCATGAATCGCCTCGTGAACCAAAAGTCGCGTGCCCGCCACGCAGGCCTGGCCGCTATTGGTGAACAGACCGATCAGCGCATGGCCAACGGCCGTATCCAGGTCGGCGTCCTCAAAGATAATGTGGGGGGATTTGCCACCCAATTCGAGTGTCACTGTTTTCAAATTGGACGCGGACATCTCGACGATGCGACGCCCGGTGACATGGTCGCCGGTGATGGCGATTTTGTCCACATCCATATGTTCCGCCAGTGCCGATCCCACGGCCTCTCCACTGCCGGGCACGACATTCACGGTTCCTTCCGGAAATCCTGCCTGCGCGTATAGGTTCGCCAAAGCCAATGCGGTACACGGCGTGAGGCTGGCCGGTTTGAGCACCACGGTGTTGCCGCATGCAAGGGCCGGCGCTGTCTTCCATACCGCCATCATGAGCGGTGCATTCCAAGGCGTGATGCCGCCGACAACACCCACGGGTTCCCGAAGCGAATATCCGTGGAACTCGCCCGGGCGCATGGCGGTACTGGTCAGCCCATGAATCTTGGACGTCATGCCGGCCCAATACCGAATCACATTGACCGCATCGGCAACGGAAAACGCGCTCAGGGCAAGGGGCATGCCGTTGTCCATGCTTTCCAGACGCGACAGATCGTCTGTGTTGGCTTCGAGCAGATCGGCGAGCCTGTTGAGCAATCTGGCCTTTTCACCGGGCGTGACCCTTGACCACCTGCCGTCGTAGGCGGCCCGCGCGGCGGCAACGGCGGCATTCAGATCCACGATGTCTCCTTTGGAGATGATGCCGACGGTGGATTGATCATGGGGATTTATGCTTTCGAAAGTCATGCCGGATTGACTGTCCACAAACTTTCCGTCGATGAACAATTGGAACTTTCTCACTTGCATGGGTGTGTCTCCTTTCGTATTTTAGGCTGCAGGCAATGGCATACATCTACAAAAACCGTGCCGCTCGAGCAGCAAACCTTTCTTCCTTGTACCCTTAACGAATGCTGTGATTATAGACCCCACTGCTGCAAAAGCTCGAGAACGTAATATCCGGCCTTGCCAGGAATTCACAATAGCTCACTATGGCTTCATACTTGGTTTATAGACCCTCCGGTGTCTGCAACATTGGGGGGTACTGGCATACGTTTTGCTTTGTTTGAATTGTGCCTCCATAGGGTAATACTTCAAGCGCGAAAAAGATTTATCATGAACTTGTTTACCGATCGGCAATGGGCAAACCTTGCCCTGGTTAATGGCCGAAAATGGTGAAAACGAGGAGAACTTGAAATGTCCAAAAGCTGGGTTGAATTATTGGAAGAACATAAGGCGCAGCGCGAGCAGCTGATGGCCGGCGGCGGCGTCGAAAGGCAATCCAAGGAACATGAGAAAGGCAAGCTGACCGCGCGGGAAAGGATCGATCTGCTTTTTGATTCGGGAACGTTTGTCGAATATGACCTGTTCGCCAAACACATCGGACAAGATTACGGCCTGGACAAAAAGGCGTTGCCGGGCGACGGCGTGATCATCGGATATGGTGAAGTCAATGGCCGGGGCTGCATGGTCTACGCACAGGATTTTACTGTACAGGCCGGGACCTTTGGTGAGCGGCACGGCAAAAAAATATGCAAAATCATGGAGATGGCGAAAAAACACGGCCATCCGGTCGTGGGCATCAACGACTCCGGAGGGGCACGGGTCACCGAGGTGATGGGGCCGCTGTCCGAGTATGGCCGGCTGTTCTATCGCCACGTGCAGGCCTCGGGCGTCATTCCCCAGATCGCTTTGATCATGGGGCCGGTGGCCGGTGGCCAGTCCTATTCCCCTGCGCTGATGGACTTTATCTACATGGTGGAAAACACCAGCGCCATGTTCATCGCCGGCCCCCCCCTGGTGGAGGCGGTGGTATTCGAAAAAACCGATGAACAGACC
>JABDRH010000271.1 GCA_013041835.1 Desulfatitalea sp.
CCTGGTGCATATTCTACATCCAGGCTGGGCCATCCGTCTTTTACATAATTTTCGTGGTTTGTTGGTAGGTCATCCAAGCCTTTTAAATGTTTAGGGACTTTCCCCACTTCAGCCCCCATGGGCTTGCCATCGGGCATCAATGTATAGGGATCTTTAGGGTCGCCGTCCAAGTGTTTTTTCTTGAATTTTTTGTCCGCAACAGGCTTTTTCTTTTTCAGACTGTCACCGTCAACAAGATCATCCACTTTTTTCGACGGGAGATCAACACCGGGCATGCCTTTGGCCGGTGCCGCACCTTTCGGCGCATTTTTGGCATCCGCAACCGCGTCCGCACACGGCAGTTCCTTTTTGGGCAACCGATGCCGAGGCCCGATCCGCTTGAGGATCTTGGCCAATTTCTCCAAAAGTTCGGCCAGTTTGGAAAGCCGGGCCGACTTGGCCGCCACGTTGGCCGCCGCGCCCACCCCGGCGGTAAAGATCGCCAGCACTACGGTCACCACGATGTCGGCCGCGGCCGAGGCGCCCATGGCGGTGCGCTCCAACGGGTGGGTGGCGTCCCAGTAGCGCTGAGCAAAATCCTGCAGGATCTCCATGGTCTGCTCGTCGGTAAAAAGCACGCTGAGCATGCTTTTGTAGCGCTGGGCCTCTTCGTAGGTGTTCACCAGGGGCTTGACCATGGCGTCGATCTCGGCCTCCAGGGGGCCGGTGCTGCCGGTCATGATGGACTCTTTGGTCAGGGCGGCCAGGCGGGCCGGCATCAGAGCGATGCGTTGCAGGGTCTTCAGGTATGCCGTGGAAATGCCGGGAAAGGCCTTGACCAGTTTCACCACGGCGCCGGGCGCGGCCTGGATCATGTCGATGAGGCCGCCGCCGGTGGCGTCCCAGAGTCCGCCGCCGGCGGCCTGGGCGTACAGGGCGGCGTGTTCGGCATCGGTGAGGCCGGCGAGTTTGGCTTCGTAGGCCGTGTACTTGTTGCGCTGTTCGGCCACCAGGTCGTCCAGGACGTGATTGATCTGGGCCAGAAGGTTGTCCACATCGGGCTCAATGCCCATGGACAAGGGCAACCGGGGCTCGCCGGTGGCCTCGTCTACCCGCACGGAACAGCCATGGCCGGGTTCCAGGACCACGCGGTAATTCCGAATAACAAAGTGTTGCGCGATTTCGTACAGCACCCGGCGATCGTCCATCCTGAAGACGAAGTTCGCCCCGGCTTCATGGGCCAGATAGTGGCGCAGCTTTCGGATGGTGGATGCTGGATTGATTGTGCGCCACGCAGGAACGGAGCATCGCTTCGGCGTCTTCTTCGTCATGGAAGATCACGTACGAGGCATCAAGTACCTGCCGATTCCAGCAAAACCGGTCCTGAACCAGGTAGCGGCAAAAGTCGTCTTCAAGGATCAGCTCGCTTTGCAGCGCGTATTTCATGTAGCGGCGCATGAAATCATCCTTATGGTCTCGGCATGTAATATGACCAGCTTACGTCAATAAGATCGGTTTTTCCTGCGGTCGCTGCATGGAAGCCGGGTGGGATAGTCGTCGCGGGTGTAGCGTGTTTGGGGCTTCAAGTCAAGGCGGTTTGAGCATGGTTTTAGGCGATTGGTGGGAAAGGATATACCATCTTGCTTGATCTTTGGCCCATTTGCGGCGTTGGTATTCTGTTTGATTAGATAAAGATGCAAAAACAGCGGTTAAAAAATTATACGCGAGTCCTAAGTGTTTCCGGCCGAGTGTTTCGGGAGTAGACATCCGTATCTATAGTTGAAGTGCTTCCCGACTTGAGCAGATGAAAACCGGTAGCGGCAATCATGGCGGCATTGTCGCCACACAAAGAGATATCGGGAATATAGACCTGGATGCCCCGACGGGCCGCATCGGCATGCAATCGCCGGCGCAGCCCAGTGTTGGCCGCCACACCACCGACGACGGCTGCCTTTGAACACTTCTTGATCGCCGCGGCATGCAACAGCTTGTGGATCAGGACATCCACCACCGCAGCCTGGAAGGCGGCGGCGACATCGGCCTGTTGCGTTTGTATCGCATCGGGATGGGTTTGCAGGTAGCGGTGGACGGCAGTCTTCAAGCCGCTGAAACTAAAGTCGAAGCGGTCTTTTTCCAGGTAGGGGCGCGTAAAGGCTATGCTGTCTGCGTTGCCCCGGGAGGCCAATTGATCGATGACGGCACCGCCCGGATAACCCAAGCCGAGCATCTTGGCCACCTTGTCATAAGCCTCGCCGGCGGCATCATCGCGAGTCTGCCCCAACAATTCGGCCTGCAACGGACTTTGTACGTAGTAGACGCCTGTATGGCCGCCCGAAGCCAGCAGCGCGACATAGGGAAAATCCGGCGGATCGTCCGAAAGCAACACCGAACTGAGATGACCGGCGAGATGATCGACGCCGACCCATGGCAAACCGCGGGCATACGCAAAAGCTTTGGCAAAGCAGAAGCCGACCAGCAGACAGCCCACCAATCCGGGTCCCTGGGTTACCGCCACGCCTTGGATATTCTCGGCGGCGATGCCGGAATGGCGCAATGCCTCACGAACAACGGGCACCATCGCTTCGATGTGTGCTCTTGAGGCCAGCTCGGGCACCACACCACCATAGCGATGGTGCACTTCGATCTGCGAGGCCACCACCGAAGACAGGATGCGCCGACCGTCGGCCACTACGGCCGCGGCCGTTTCATCGCAGGATGATTCGATACCGAGAATGTTCAATGGTGTGATCTGGGGTTGGCCGTCCCGGCCCCCGGGCGGCGCTGTGCTCAGGAACGGCACGGCGGTTGCTTGGCCGCACCTTTTGCCACCCAGGCCATCAATTTATGTAGTGTATGGATAAGTGCGCGCATCATCCGCCGTCACTGCCAAACCGAGCGATCATCATCGCCCGTCGGTCGTTCAATGATCTCGCCGATGACGAAGGCTTTTTCATTCATGCCGGACAGCCTGGCAAGCACATCCTGGGTCGCCTTTTCAGGCACCACGGCCACCGCGCCGATGCCGTTGTTGAACACGCGCAGCATCTCCTGATCGTCCACATTGCCCGCTTGTTGTAAAAACGTAAAAACGGGCAGTACTTCCCAACTTTTGCGAAAAAGCCGAATGCCGCAGGCCTTGGGAATAATGCGCAGAATATTATTTGCAATACCGCCGCCGGTAATGTGCGCCAACCCGCGAACAGGCAGGCCTCGCATAAGTTGCTGAATCGGCTCGGAATAGATGCGCGTTGGCGTCAGCAGCACTTCACCCAGCGTGCTGGCCAGCTCCGGCACATGGCTTTCCACGGTGAGTTGGAGCCGTTCGAAACAGATTTTGCGCACCAATGAAAAGCCGTTGCTGTGAAGGCCGCTGGAGGCGATACCGACGATCTGGTGGCCGACACGGATTTCCGAGCCGTCGACGATTTTGCTGTTGTCAACCATACCCACGGCGAATCCGGCCAGGTCATATTCACCTTGTGCGTAAAAGCCGGGCATCTCTGCCGTTTCGCCGCCGATCAGAGCGCAGTGGGCTTGCCGACAGCCTTCCCCTATGCCTGAAATGATTTGGGTCACCGTGTCGTCGTCGATCTTGCCTGTGGCCAGATAGTCGAGGAAGAAAAGGGGTTTGGCCCCTTGGACGGCGATATCGTTTACACTCATGGCCACCAGATCAATGCCGACGGTGTCATGCGTGTCCATCATAAAGGCGATTTTGAGCTTGGTTCCGACACCATCGGTGGCGCTGACCAGTACCGGATTCTCCATGTTGGAGATGTTCAGCGAAAAGAGTCCGCCGAATCCGCCGATTTCACCCATCACGCCGGGTACACGCGTTTTCTGGGCGATGCGTTTGATGGACTGTACCAACTGGTCGGCCTTGTCGAGGTCGACCCCGGCATCGCCATAGGTCAAAGATTTATTCATACCGTGGATCTCCTGCTAAAACGTCATAAAATAACCCGAATGGATAGTCTGGCGCGGGACAAAAGTCAAAACAAATGTTTTGACTTTTATTATTGACTTTCCCCCGCCTCCGTACGAAATTGCCCAAAACTTTACAGGGTCGAAGGAGTTGAACCATGCGAGCGATTCACTTGGGCTTGATGGGCTGCGGAACCGTTGGCACCGGCGTGGCGCGCCTGCTGCTGGAAAAGCAGGCATTGATTCAGGCGCGTACCGGTATCGCGTTGATACTCCGGCGTGTGGCCGACCCTGACCATGAAAGGGACAGGGGCATTGCGTTTGCCCCGGACACCTTCATTCGAGATGCCCGACAAATTATCGATGACCCCGGCGTGGATGTCGTGATCGAGATGATCGGCGGAGAAACCATTGCCAAGGAGCTGATCCTGGCGGCGATCAAGAAAGGCAAGCATGTGGTCACCGCCAACAAGGCCCTTTTGGCCACCCAGGGCAACGCCATTTTTCAGGCCGCCGTCGATGCCGGGGTTGAGGTGGCCTATGAAGCGAGCGTTGGCGGTTGTATACCCATCATCAAATCCCTTCGCGAAGCCCTGGTCGCCAATGACATAGGCGCCATGGTGGGCATTCTCAACGGCACTTCCAACTACATCCTCACGAAAATCACCGAAGAGGGCATTGATTTCGAATCGGCGCTCGGCCAAGCTCAGGCCAACGGCTTTGCCGAGGCGGATCCCACTCTGGATGTCGAAGGCATTGACGCCGCCCACAAGCTGGCGATCATCACCGCGCTGGCCTATGGCATGCCCATCAATTTTAAAGACATTTATATCGAGGGAATTTCAAAAATCACGCCACTGGATATTCAGTTCGCCAGGGATTTCGGCTACTGCATCAAACTGCTGGCCGTCTGCAAGTACCACGGCGGCCGGGTGGAGGCTCGTGTCCACCCGGCCATGATCCCCGAAGGCAACATTTTATCCAGCGTGATCGGCGCGCTTAACGCCGTGACCGTCAGCGGTCATGCTGTGGGCGACCTCTTTTTTTCCGGGCAGGGGGTCGGTATGCTGCCCACAGCCAGCGCGGTACTTAGCGACATCGTCGATATCGCCAGGAACAAATGCTTCGGAGGCGTTGGACGTTTGCCCCATACCGCCTTTCAGCCGGACGCCGTTCAAGCCATTCCTATTATGCCGATGACCGATATCATCACCCATTACTATTTCCGTTTTGCCGTACACGACCGGCCCGGCGTGCTGGCCGCCATATCCGGTATCCTGGGCAAAAACGGCATCAGCATTAAATCGGTGCAGCAAAAGGGCCGAAAAACCGGTGATTATGTGCCCATTGTCATGCTGACGCACCACGCCAGGGAAGCCGACGTGCAATCCGCCCTCCGGCAAATCGACACCCTGGATGTCGTCGGCCCGGAGCCTGTGCTCATCCGAATCGAAGATGACATCCAAACGGCGTAAGGGACGAGGAAGATACCAATGCCTTTAGACCGAAATAAAAGCATGCATATCGTTTGTACCGATTTAGAAGGCGTGCTCGTGCCCGAAATCTGGATCCATGTTTCTCAAAAAACCGGCATCGAAGCGTTGCGTCTGACCACCCGCGACATCCCCGATTATGATGAGCTGATGCGCAGACGTCTCGGCCTTTTGGACAAACATGGGCTCAAGCTCAAGGATATCACCGACGTCATTGCCGGCATGGAACCGTTGGCCGGCGCCCGGGAATTTCTTGACTGGCTGCGGGAGCAGACCCAAGTCATCATCGTCTCGGACACCTACATCGAATTTGCCAAGCCTCTGATGGCCAAGCTGGGTTGGCCCACTTTGTTTTGCCACACACTGAGCATCAATGCCGAAGGGGCCATCGTCGACTATCACCTGCGCCAGCCCGATGCCAAACGCCATGTGGTGGAATCCTTGAAGCGTCTGAATTTCGAAGTGATCGCCATGGGTGATTCGTACAATGACATCAGCATGTTGAAAGCGGCCTCGCACGGCATTCTATTCAGGCCGCCACAAAATGTCGTGGCTGAATTTCCGCAATTTCCGGTCAACCATGACTACCGGGACATCAAAACCGCCATCAGCCGTATTTTGGGATAAAACATGAACCTACAGACGCACTGCACTTCATATCGTGTCATCTACGGTGATACCGACACCATGGGCGTGGCATACCACGCCAACTACTTGCGCTGGTTCGAAATCGGGCGAACCGAACTATTGCGCGCCTGGGGACTGCCCTACCGCGAGATCGAGTCCCGCGACATCTTGTTGCCGGTATCCGAAGCACACTGTAAATACATGACACCGGCCAAATATGATGACGTGTTGATCATCGAGGCCACTTTGGATGACCAGATCAAGGCCGGGCTGAAAATTGATTACCGCATCATCAGCGAAGATGGACAAAAAGTTCATGCCGAAGGCTACACGCGTCACGCATTTCTCAACCGGGAAGGCAAGGTGATTCGACCGCCAAAATTCATGCGGGAGCTGATCCGGCAACAGTGCGACCGTTCTTAAGGATGATTGAGATCCGCGCCGCTGATGATGGTATCACCTTCCATGTCTACGTCCAGCCCCGCGCCTCAACCAATACCATCGTCGGCAGCCATGAAAAGGCCCTGAAAATTCGACTCACCGCGCCCCCCATGGGCGGTGCGGCCAACAAACAATGCATCGAGGTGTTGGCCAAAACCCTGGCCGTGCCCAAATCCAGGATAAAAATCCTCAGCGGCCATACCCGGCGCCGCAAGCAGATTTGCCTGCAGCCCAAACACGATGCCTTTACCGCTGCCGAATGCACCGACCTCATCAAGCGGGTGAAAAAGCTGGCGCAACCGGTTGCAGGCAGCCGCCCATCTTCATAACCATTTTTAAAATTGAAGGCGTCGCCGCAAGTTGGAATAAACCAAAAACCACTTGACTCGTAAGAGGGGAAAGTATAAAAGGTGGTTTTACTTGATGCGGGGTGGAGCAGTCTGGTAGCTCGTCGGGCTCATAACCCGAAGGTCAGAGGTTCGAATCCTCTCCCCGCTACCACAAATGAAATCAGGAGGGCCTGGATCCAAAATCGAGGCCCTATTTTTTTTGTATTCCCCGCCTATTCCACTGCGCATGCAAGTACGATGTAAACATTTTCGAAAATTCAGGCTTATTGACCTTAATGCCTGTTAATTTGTTCAGTTCATGGAAATAAATAGATTGACCACAATATATAGGAACATTTAAGTTATTACGGTGCACTGGTTGGGGCTATGTATTTTTTTCTTGCAATTTATTGACATCGGTATAGTTATAGCTAAACTTTCAGTAAAGACGAATGATTGATCGGCCGATAAGACTTTATTGCGGAGATGATTGTATTGCATTAACCAATGGCTTCAGAAAAAAATCCCAAAAAACTCCAAAAGGGAAAATCGAAAGAGCAAGTCGTATAAAAACAGAGTATGACCAGATTAGAAAGGGGTTCAGCCATGACTAATGAGACACTCTATGAGGAATATACCCAAGATAAAGAGTTTGAACGACTCATGGCGCAAGAGGATCTCATCATACAGGTAACTGAATCTTTCTGTAAAATCCTCGAAAATGAAAATATAAAGAGAAAGGATCTTGCTGAATTGCTTGGAAAGACTAAAGGCTTTATTTCACAGATACTTAATGGCACTAGCAATGTTACACTTAGGACTATTTCTGATATCGCTCAAGTTCTTGGCCATAGAGTTGATTTTAAAATCCACAAAAAAAACCAAGTCCCGAAACGAGATACTTTTTACCAAGATTGGGACGAGAATACGCTAGGTAGATTTAACAATATCAACCCTTCTGATGACTATCCCTCCACCGACAGCGCTACTGAGCCTGAAGGTGAATGGGCATTAGCTTCCTGAACAACATGAATATTAAAAGGCCAAAAGAAGAATTTAAAACGCTTGCAAAAATCTCTCGATGCACTGAATTAATAGGTCTATATTTAGTCAATGCTCAAGTGAGTCGGAAACCAGAAATTGGGCAGTTTAAGAACATTGGGGCCGAGTTTGAATATTCTGGAAGCCTCTTTGAAAGAAAGGACGATCAGTTTCAAGCCAAAGTTGATATTTCTGTAAGAGGGGTCAACAAAGATGAGGATGAACCTCAACCAGAAGTGAGCATTCAAGGTGAATATCTTGTCACCTACAAAATTATATACAATTCGGAAATTTGCGATGCGGATCTTGAAGTGTTCTGTTCGATAAACGCCCTTTATAATGTCTGGCCCTACTTTCGGCACCTTGTCTCAAGCATGTGCAATACAATGTATATTCCACAGCTTCTGCTTCCTCTTTTAAGAATTATTCAGGGAAAACAGGCTGATGACAGAGATATGATTGAAGAGACACCACAGGTAGAGTAACCAAAGTCATTTTGCTCAGAATGAAGATTGTCACCATATTCTCCCTATCCAATAGCTTGATATATTATCCGACACCAATCAGCGCTCAGGTCTTGTGGATCAAAAATGAAAGGGCCTGGTAGCACCAAGCCCTTTAGATGACGATGGTTTCCATATTGCATATGAACTTTAAGAGCAGGATTTCTTTCGGTAGTATGATGTTGCTCTACTGCCTGGTATCTGCCGGCGGCATCGGCTGGCTGGGCGGGCGGCCCAATACCGCCTGGGCCCAGGAGAGGGGAAAACCTGCGGAAGAGGTGATTAAAGTCACGCGCATTGCACCCGCGGAGCAGGGTGGTCAAGCGTACCGGCTGGTCTATACGGTTTCAGCGGCGTTGCCGGTCTACTGGCGTTTCAAGACCGACTTCAATAATGATTTTCTTGTCGAGAACAAGTTTATCCAGGCACATCGGGTGATTTCACGGCAGGGCAATACGGTTATCACCGAAAACAAGTACACCAACCGCCCCACTGCCTCCTTCCGATGGCAAACGGTGGTCGTGCCGGAAATATATCGTATCGAATTCAAGCTGTTGAATCCGGAAGCATGCCATCACACGTTTCACTATGGCAACATCCAGTTGGAAGCCGTTGCGGGGGGCACACGCGTGACCCAGATCGCCTATTTTGACTTCGCCGGCGCCACCTTGTGGGCCATCTATCCCTGGCGGGGAGGCATGCGGGATTTTCTGACTTACACGGCCCGTTGGGAACAGGAGACGATCCAGCGGCTCAAGGCGCGTTACGTCCGCTGAGCATGCCAATCCCATCATTTGTAGAAGACGAGATGAAAAGACAAGGCACTTGTTTATCTTTGCTGGGGTGGATGTTGCTGTGTCTGTTTGGGTTCGGCGGCTGTGCCGGTGTGCCGCTGCCCACGCGTTCTTCATGGATGGGTGAAGAGGGCCAACTGGGTGGTTGCGCTGCCTTCTTTGCCGCCCAGGACGATACGGCGCTCCAAGCACAAGTGATGGACCCCGGTGTCTTCCGGGTGCCAGGCTATCCTTACTTGCGCGTGAATCGATTCCTGGCTTCCTTTGGAAACGCGGTAGATTCCCCAGAGGCTTTCGAGGTCTGGGTGGATCGGATGCAGGCTTTGGATCTGGAGGCGCGACGTCACGAATGGGTCAATCTGCCCGGCCCGCCGCCATCGGAGGCACAATCCCATCAAATCCATCAGCGGGCGACGATATGCGGTGAGGCCTTGCGCGAGGCAGATTTCAAATGGGCTTGGCAACGCCAAAAATTGAAAGACGCCATCGCCGTCCCGGATGAGTATATCGAAACGCGCCGGGTGTTGGGCATCTACGCGCTGACCCAATGGTTTGTCTCCCGTGGCGTGAGAGACTGGCACGAAGAAGCCCTCCGGCAATTTTCAACAGCACCTCCCGAGCACCGGTCACCCACGAAGCGCTACTGGCCGCCCGGAGCCGTTTTCGAGGCTGATGCAACGGGGCGTTTTGCGTTCGTTCAACCGGATGCGCTGGGCATTCCGGTATTTTCCCCGGATGAAAGGGCGGCGCTGTTCAGGTCGTTTGCGCCGGTCTGGGAGATAGACACTCGGAACGATGCCGACCGCATCGGCGCGCCGATGTGGTCGGCCGACGGGCGGGTGATGATCGATGTCGGCAGGACGCCTGTCTACCTGAAACTAAACTACACTCATTTCGGCGGCCGGGTGTTGATCCAGCTCAACTACATTATTTGGTTTCCAGCCAGACCCAAGACCGGCGTACTGGATATCTATGGTGGCCACTTGGATGGATTGAATTATCGCGTCACCCTGGATATTGACGGTTCCCCCCTGCTGTATGAGACGATGCACAACTGTGGTTGTTACTACAAGGCGTATTTCACCGAACGGCTCAAGGTGCGGCAAGCGATCGATTATGCCGAGCCGCCATTGATGTTCCCGGCACCGGCTGTGGACGCCGGCGCTGAAGTGATGGTGGTGAGTATGCAAAGCCGCACCCACTATGTTCAGCACTTGTATGCCGCCCCGCGAGAAGGTGCAACGGACACAGGCTATCGATTAATGGATTATAATATACTGCGCAGCCTGCCCCTGCCCGATACCGGTCGGCGCAGCATGTTTCGACCGGACGGCATCGCCTTCGGCAGCCAGCGGCTGGAACGATTTGTCCTATGGCCCACGGGCGTGAATTCACCGGGCGCCATGCGCCAGTGGGGACGTCATGCCGTGGCCTTTGTCGGCAAACGCCACTTCGACGATCCTTTCTACATGGAAAAGATGTTCCAACGGGCCGTCGCGGCCGACAATTCATCACTGCCGTGATCCGGCGCCATCCTCATCATTTCCGCTTTCCAATCAACAAGAGCCCTAAATCGCCGTCTATGCTATAATATGCACAGTCGTT
>JABDRH010000275.1 GCA_013041835.1 Desulfatitalea sp.
GATTTGCCCATCATCATGAGCACCGGCTACAGTGAGAACATTGACGAGAATCGCGCCAAGGCCCTTGGTATCCGCGCCTTCACCCTGAAACCCCTGGCAATGGAAAGGGTCGCCCGGCTGATTCGAAGTGTTCTCGACAATGCGGACGTATAGGGCCGCCCTTAATAACCAAACCGCGCGATGGCTTTGGTATCCCTGGACCAGTTCTTCTGTACGCGTACGAACAGCTTCAAAAAGACCCGGCATCCCACCATGCGCTCGATGTCCCGGCGGGCGGCTTGGCCGATCTGCTTGAGTTTTTGCCCGCCTTTGCCGATGAGGATGCCCTTTTGGGAGTCGCGCTCCACATGAATGGTGGCATTGATGTTGATCAATTTGCCCTCTTTTTCCTCGCTGAACGTTTCAATGATCACAGCCACGGCATAGGGCACTTCCTCGCCGGTGAGGCGAAACACCTTTTCACGAATCATTTCGGCGGCCAGAAAACGTTCCGACAGATCGGTCAGGCTGCCCGGCGGATAAAGGGGCGGACCGGCCGGCAAGGCATCGACCATGGCATCCATGAGCCGTTCCACCTGAGTGCCTTTGGTTGCCGAGACAGGCACCACGGCCGAGAAGACTTGGGCCCGGGACCATTGGTCGATCAAGCCCAGCAGAGCCGGTTTGGCGATACGATCGATTTTATTCAGGGCCAGCAGGGCCGGCGTCGAATATGAGCGTAACTGATTCACCAGATAATTCTGAGCATCATTGTCTGCCGTGGTGACATCCATAACCACCAACACCAGGTCGGCATCGGCCAGGGTGGCCAGGGCCACGTCCACGATGCGCACATTGAGCGGTTTTTCAGCCCGATGCACGCCCGGCGTGTCTAAAAAGATCAACTGGGCGCCGGGTCGGTCCAGCACGCCCAAGATGCGGTTGCGGGTGGTTTGAGGCTTCTTGCTGGTAATGGAGATTTTCTGGCCCAGCATGTGGTTGAGCAGGGTTGATTTGCCAACGTTAGGGGCGCCCACGATGGCCACCATGCCCGATTTGAAATCTTTATGTGGGTTCACCGTCGACATGGCTGTGAATCGCTTCCCCGATACGATCATCGATTTTTTCCCAGAGCGCCTCACGGCCCAAACGGGTCTTGGCTGAAAAAAGCGTCAACGTCTCCGGCGCGACGTTCAGGACCCGGGCGATGGCGCTGCGTTGCTTGCTCTGGTTGGTTTTGGATAACTTATCGGCCTTGGTAAGGACCGGAACGGCAGGCACATCGTAATGGGTCAGCCATTGTATGAACGTCAGCTCCTCGGCTTGGGGGATGCGCCGCAGATCCATCAGCAGCACCACGGCCAACAGGCTTTCACGACCGGAAAGATACCCTTCGATCATGGGACCCCAATTCTTTTTCACTGCGGCGGGCACCTTTGCATAGCCGTAACCGGGCAAATCGACCAACATCAGACCACCATTCACAGTAAAAAAATTGATGAGCTGGGTGCGGCCCGGCGTCGAGGACGTTTTGACCAACCGCTTGCGATTGACCAGCGTGTTGATCAGCGATGATTTGCCCACGTTGGAACGGCCGGCAAAGGCCACTTCCGGGAATTGCGGAGGTGGGTATTGATCGCGCTTGACTGCGCTGGTGACAAATTCGGCTGACTTGATGATCATAACCGGCTAAATACCAAATCTGGGTAGTTATGGAAACTGCTTTGTATTGCCCATCCCCGCGAAGGGTGCTAAGTCTTCAGCCATGATGATCAGCGCCGTCACACGGTCGATTAAAAAAACGTGCGATTGAACGAAACAGGCATATCGAAAGATCGAGTTCGCCATGTTGCAGGCCATATTGCTGGATTTGGACAATACACTGATTTTGTTTGATGAAACCGCATTTTACCTGCGTTTTATGGAACGTATCAGTCCCCGTTTCGCGTCATGCTTTTCGGCCGATGAGTTCCGCATGCGATTGTTGCGCGCTTTTCGCGGGCTGTTGAAAAATCCCGGCGCGGTCAACAACCGCACCTTTTTTCTCGACCGATTCTGCCAGGGCGTGGAAGATCGACGCGCCTGGATCTGGGAGCAATTTGATACGTTCTACAGCACCATATACGAGACGATTCCCGTTTCGGTTAAAACGCCCGCTGATCTGATGCCGGTACTGGACCAATTGGCCGACTGGGGGTTGCCGTTGGTTCTGGCCACCAATCCGCTCTTTCCGCCCGTTGCTCTGGTAAAGCGGCTGGCTTGGGCCGAGTTGACACCGGATCGTTTTGTGCTGTTGACCCACTTGGACAACATGAGTGCCGTCAAGCCGCGTACCGCGTACTACCGGCAGATTATCAACATGATCGGTGCCGAGCCTGAAACCTGCCTCATGGTGGGAAACGATTCGGTGAATGATCTGGCCGCCGGTGCGCTGGGCTTGAAGACCTTTTTGACCACCGATGCAACGCGAGGCCACAC
>JABDRH010000276.1 GCA_013041835.1 Desulfatitalea sp.
TTCAACCACTTCGCCTTCACCTTCTTTTCCACCTCACAAGCTGGTCAGCGGACCCCTGAAACCGGACAGGGCCATGGGGTGGTGGCGGATGCCAATGACATCGACCGGCTCGGCAAACTGGACATTATCATCTCATGCCAGGGCGGTGACTACACCCAAAAGGTTCATCCGCAGCTTCGCAGCAGCGGCTGGCGCGGCTATTGGATCGACGCCGCGTCTACCTTGCGTTTGGCCGACACCAGCATCATTGTGCTCGATCCGGTAAACCGAAAGCTGATCGATCAAGCGCTGCTCAGCGGTATCAAGGATTACATCGGTGGCAACTGCACCGTTTCACTCATGCTGATGGCTCTGGCTGGGCTCTTTGAACGCAACCTCGTGGCATGGCTCACCAGCATGACCTATCAGGCCGCTTCGGGCGCCGGCGCGCAAAACATGCATGAGCTGGTCGAACAGATGCATGTCATTGGACAACGATCAGCCGGTTTGCTGGACGATCCAGCCGCGTCCATTTTGCAGATCGACCGCAATGTCACCGCGACACTGCGAGATCAGGCCTTTCCCATAGCTCATTTTGGAGCGCCACTGGCCGCAAGCTTAATCCCGTGGATTGACCGCCCCATGGAAAACGGTCAAACCCGTGAAGAGTGGAAGGGATTTGTTGAAACCAATCGGATTTTGGATCGACATGACCACCCGATCCCCATCGATGGACAGTGTGTGCGCATCGGCGCCATGCGCTGCCACAGTCAGGCCTTTACCATCAAGCTGACCCAGGACTTGCCTCTGAACGAGATTGAAGGCATCATTGACGAACATAACCCATGGGTCACCCTGATCCCTAATCAGAAAGCCGAAACTTTGGCGGCCCTTTCGCCCGTAGCGGTTTCCGGCACACTGAATGTACCCATCGGACGCCTGCGCAAGTTGAATTTAGGGCCGACCTATTTAACTGCATTTTCTGTTGGCGATCAGTTGCTATGGGGAGCCGCGGAGCCTTTACGGCGCATGCTGCATATCATCAGGACCCATACAAAGTAGAGTGGATGGACTCTGACTAGGAGATAAATGACCGCTATGCCTTTCTCACACATTGCCGGCACCGGTTCGGCAGTGCCCGAGCGCATTTTAAGCAACCATGAATTGGAAAAAATCGTCGACACATCGGATGAATGGATTATGCGGCGCACCGGCATTAAAGAACGTCGACTGTCATCGACCGGCAAACATGAATCCACGGCGGATCTGGGGACCGCAGCAGCCCGACGGGCAATGGAAATAGCTGACATTTCAGAACGCCAGATCGATACCATCATTACCTCAACCGTTACGGCGGATCGCATAACCCCTTCCGCCGCATGCCTGATCCAGCACCAGTTAGAGGCCAACCATGCCGCCGCTTTTGACGTATCGGCGGGGTGCTCCGGATTCACCTATGGGCTGGAACTTGCCGACGCCTCCATCCGCGCCGGTAAAGCCGAAACGGTCTTGGTCATCGGCGCCGAACGTTTGTCAACGTTTGTCAACTGGCAAGACCGCGGCACATGTGTCTTATTCGGCGACGGCGCCGGTGCCATCGTCATCAGCGCCCGGGATGCACCGGGCGGCATCCTGTCCACCCATATCCGATCCGACGGCGCACTGTGGGATTTGCTCTACTGTGAAGACGGCAACCCCGGACCACCGGATATATTAAATTATATCAAACACATACCATTCCACATCAAAATGGAAGGGAACCGTTTGTTTAAAAAGGCCGTCGCTTTCATGGCAGACATCGCCCTTCAGTCATTGGCGCAGAATAAGCTCGTGCGTGATGACATTGCCATCGTCATTCCCCATCAAGCCAATTTGCGAATCATTCAGGCTATCTCGGAAAAGATCGACATTCCCATGGATCGCTTTTACACCAACTTGCACCGCTACGGAAACACCTCATCCGCCTCCATACCGTTGGCCATGGACGAGGCTTTCAGACAAGGGCTGATAAAAAAGGGAGATCACGTCCTGCTGGTCAGCTTCGGCGCGGGTTTGACATGGGGTGCGGCGGTGATACAATGGTCAATATAGACGTAACGTATCATCGGATGTTCCAAGGAGGTACGACCCACCCACCGCCAACCAAAGCCGAAGATCGCATGATTACCCAAGGGGTGAATGAAAACGGTTAGCTGCTTCCCATTTCCAACTCCGCCCAGAGATCTTGAATGCCCAGGCGACGAAGCCGCAAGCGTAAAAATTCATAGATCGTCGGATGCTGGGGCCTGCGCTTCAAGTACATGCGTGCTTCATGAGGCGTGCGGCTGCCTTTGCGCGTATTGCAGGTCCGGCAGCAACAGACGCAGTTTTCAAAGGTAGACGGTCCACCGCGCGAACGGGGCACGATGTGGTCGATGGTCATGCGCCCGCCCTGGCTTGCGCAATACCCGCAGGTGAAATTGTCTCGAATCAACACATTTCGCTTACTGAAAGGAACGTGAGTCCGATAAACGGATCGGATCAATTTGATTAATTTCATCACCGCAGGTACACGGATGCGCATGCCTTCAACACCTTGAATAAACCGTTCCGAATAGCTCAGCACGGTGACCTTTTCCTTTACCACGAGTCTGAGGGCACGCCTCCAATCCACGACGTTCATAAACGAATAGTCGGCATTTAAGAGTATACATTGCTCCATTAGAGTATCCCTGCGGTTGCTCTCTTCGTCTCTCTCCCATTACAAATTATCGGTCTTTCCCATGATTTCAACAACGCCTTATAAGCCCAAAAAATGCCAGCGGCCGAACAATTGTCTACGAATATAGATGATTTTAATTGTAAAGTGAAGCGCATGCCGCCTAGATCAACAAAGATTTCGTCGGACACCAAGGGCTTGGTGTTGGTGACAAAAAGCGGCAAATCGCATGCTTTTTCCGCCGTCTGTCCACTTAATTAACTACCTAACCAGCTTGTTTTATTTTGTTTTCTTACTTGGCATTTATTGTGCATATATTGCAACCATACACCATTGCCTGATGGCATGGCAGTGCAAAAGGGGTAATCATGATTTAGCATTGGAAAATGCGCAATTGGAAGCGAATCACCGTGTCGGAGACTGGCATGCTTGAGTTCAAAGGAACCTATTTTCAACGGATGAAATCCAAGGCGACCGTCGTCCTTGTGCAGTATGACGGCGTCTTGCTTCACGTTTGGCACCTTTCAGAACCCTTCTGCAGGTTGTTCTCCAGTGATGTGTTTCAGATTTGCGCACCGCTTTTTACCGCACATCAAATCATCAAGCTGCCCAACGGCGGACGGATTGAAACCGACAATGGCCGCGCATTGGAGGAGTTGTCCGCCATGCATCACACCATTTCCGAACAGGAAGCGAGTCGATCCGAACGGTTTTGGACGATCACGCTCATCGTCATGATGGTACTTCTGGTAGTCCTTTTATGTTAGGCGGTTGACATCCCGGGTGGAAGTCGTAATATCGCTCCAACTGAAACCGATCTGGAGAAATGTCATGCCAATATTTGAGTATCGCTGTGACCAATGCGGTTGTGATTTCGAGCATCTACACCTTGCCCAAAGTGAAGACACCCCGATCTGTCCGACTTGCTGCGGACCGAACGTAAAAAAGCTGATATCCGCAGGTTGCGTTCGTCCCAACGGTGTGCCCGCTGGCGCCGGCGGATTCAACAGCGCACCCAAGTGCCAACCATCCGGTGGGTGAGGTATCTGATGCCTTTAGGTTAAAGGCCCAATTCGCTCCTATCCACGTCACAAATGGCAGCTTGCGGTCCAGATCAAGGCCGCAGCGATGGTGAGATGAATTTATGCGCAAACCCTTAGCGGCTGAGAAATTCGATCTCCACACGGCGATTGCGCCGTCGTCCATCGAGGGTTTTGTTGGATGCCACCGGGAACGCATCGCCCATGGCAAATACGCGGATATTGTCGGCGGGAGCCCCCTTTTCAATCAAATAGGCTTTGACGGCGACGGCCCGGTATCTGGAAACCGTTTCATTTAAACCGGGTGCACCGCTCGAATCGGTGTATCCGCGCACGTAGACGACTTGATCCGGATGAGCCGACAGATACGTTGAGATCTGATCCAGTTTTGGGATGGATTTACTTTCGATCTCGTCCGAGTTAATGGAAAAGTAAACGATGGTCTTCTCTTTCATCAACGGAAGCGGTGCAATGGGCGCTATTCGTTTTCCCACCTTCGGCTCGTGGCCGACTTGGGAAGCCTCCAGCTTTTCCATGTGATCTTCCGAAATAGTATCGGTTCCGGCAAGGCCGGTATCGTTGCCTGCATTGGCCGCATCCGTCCCATCGGTCTTGGACTGGAGCAAGATCATGTCTGAATCTTTGCTTCCCGCATCGGCCGGTGCGGGATTTGATGCTGCGAGAGGACCTTCAATACGCTCCAAGAGCTCAGCCTCGCGCCTTTCCAGGTTGACTTGGTACTTGCTGGGCGTTAGGTCGTCCGACTGCCAATTCAGATCGCCGCTTCCGGTAAACCGTGTCATTATAAAAGGCACTGATACCGCTAAAAGCAAAAGCACGAAAAAATACAATGAATAAGCGGTAATGGATCGAAATGGGGCACGTTTTTCACCGTCATCCCGGGCAACGTCAGGTTGGCGTTTGTCCTTGACCGCTGCTTGGCTCTCCGGCATCGTCTTTATAGCGTCCGGCGCGGATGCCCGACTTACATCGGATGAGTCCTTATCGGGCAGCAGCGTGCTGTATTCTCGAGTGCTTTGCTCCTGCGGAATCCGCAATTCATTGGCACATTCCACAACAATGGGCAGGTTTATTTGGTTCAAGTTCCGAGCATATCCGGTGAGCAATAGGTGATCACAGAGAACATTGATCAGTCGAGGGATTCCACCGGAATACCGATGCACCGCCTCAATGGCTTCGGACGAAAAAAGCTTTTGAGAATTGCCGGCCACTTCCAAACGATGCTCGACGTAGGCTTCAACTTCATATGGATCCAGCGCTTCAATGTGATACCGTATCGTGATGCGCTGCGCCAGGGCCCGATTTCGTGGCTCGTTGAGCATGGCGTTGAATTCTTGCTGCCCCACGAACAAGAAGTTGATCAACTTATGATCATGCAACTCGATATTCGATAACATGCGAATATCTTCCAGTATATCATGATTCATGCGCTGGCATTCGTCGATGATTAAAAGTACATTCTTGTTTTCAGCATGGGTGTAGTGCAAAAAATCGCGCAAATGAATTAAAAAAGCACCTTTGCTGTGAAAGGTGCGATTCATCTTAAAACCGTCTGCCACCATCCCGTAAAAATCGAGACTGTCCAGGTCCGGATCCGACAAAGTGGCGATGACCATATCAGGTCCCATCATGGTGAGCAGTTGTTGGATGAGGATCGTTTTTCCGGTACCGACCTCGCCGGTCAACAACAAAAAGCCGCGATTGTCCATGACGCCGTACCGCAGCATGGCCAATGCTTCTTTGTGCTTTTCCCCAAGCCACAGAAACTTCGGATCAGATGTAATCTGGAATGGCTTTTCGTTTAGTTTAAAATGTCTCAGATACATGATTTATTGATCGCCAAGCAGTATTCTACGATTATCCACATTCATGTAAATTCCGCCCCATAGTAGAAAGAACAGTATCATAAAAGCAGTCCTGTTTCGATTGAGCCTTTTGCGATGTTTATCCAGAAGATTGGCTGCATTTCGCATCTCTCGCCGGACAGTATCCAGTTCATCCATCAGGCTGTCCACATCCGCAGAATCCGCGGAATCGGTTAAATGCTGCAGTTGGTCCTCATAATTGCGCACATTGTAGGCATTGAAGATGATTCGCTGCTTTTCCGTCAACGCCGATAGATCATGTATCTCTTTGGCCAAAGACACAGCGTAATATTTTCGGGAGGTACTATCCTCGGGAACGCCACCCAGTCTGGCCAGGCGCTGAGCAATGCCCCCCTTGAGTTCGGTGTTGATCTGAAAAATGAGCGCCTCGTTTTGACCAAGTTGCCGGTTGCTTTCGAATATATCCTCGCCCACCAGGCATGAGATGGCATAAACGAAAATGCCGGAAACAAGGCAGCTAACGATAATTTGGAGTAGAATTCGGTACTCTCGTTTCAATAGCGGCATGCCATGTTCCCTCTTTGCAGATTTTTACCGATTTTGCGCACGGGTCCAGATGTCCGACGCCTCCTTGGCGATGCGGCTTTACCGGATGCCGCGCTCTTTTTTAATGGTTTCGTATGCGGCCTGAATCTCTCTGAACTTTTCTTCGGCCAGCCGTGTGAATTCATCGGGCAGTCCAATGCCTGCAATTTTATCCGGGTGGTAGGACTGGGCCAGGGCCCGGTATTTTTTCTTGATCGTTTCGCTATCGTCGCTGGAGCGGCATCCCAATATTTGGTAGGCACGATCATCGGAATGCAAGTAACGCGCCTTGATCTGTTGGTAGTGTGCGTTGCTCAGATTAAAAAGCCCCACCGCACTTTGGATCAGCGCCTCTTCAGCGGGATTCAATTCGCCGTCGGCAACGCTCACCTGCATTAAAAAATCGATCATCATCTCGAGCATCTGGGGTTCATGCCGGAAAAGCTGATGGAATTGACGCGCAAAGTCCTCAAAGGTGGCGGGCGAATCCAAGGCCGTGCGAAATATATTGAATGCCACTTGCCAATCGGGAGGTTTCAACCCCAGATGATGGGTGGCAAATGATTGTACCGTGGCCACCTCCTTTTCGCTTACCCGGCCGTCGGCTTGGGCCAGCTTTGCCAGCATCGAAAAGGTACTTACGAAAAACGCCAGTTGGGACGATTCAAGGGAAGAAAGATAAGCGTGACGGTCTTGCGTCAGATCCTCCTGCCCGGCATCGAACGCGTGTCCAAAAACAGCGCCTGCAATGGCACCCAGCGGCCCACCCAGAGCCAGGCCGATGGTGCCGCCAACAATTTTTCCGACAATTCCCATTCATTGCTCTCACATTAGAAGGTTCGTGGCCACTAACCTATCACAGCGCAAGGCTAACAATAAAGTTCAAAGCGATGTTTTTTTCTTTCCTCGGTCCTTAACGCTTGATCAACATTCAATTCATCGGTATTATTAAGTAATTTATTGACTTTGGGGTTCAGGAAAGAAATAATTCCCCCAGGTTGCACCGGATTTGGGTTCGTCTAAAAGGCCCATCCACCCATGCAAACAGGATATATGCCGGTGAATGTAACGCCAAAGACGGGCGCAAAAGATAAGCAAAATGGGAAAACCATTTCTTTTCGGTACCCTTAGCCCATCAATCCATCCGATCCAAGGGGGCACCCATGTTTGAGTGGTGGTATGATCTTGAATCCTTAACGAAAATCAATAACTGGATGCAGCTCTTGACCATGGTCAGTGCGGCCCTGACCACCTTGAGTATTATGTTGCTGTGGGTCAAGGGCAATCGTATGACACGCTATCTGATCGATCGTGAGCAAAATGCCAACAGCAAGATCAAGGCCGTGGAAAAGGCGGCCGAGCAAATTCGCAAAGAGCTGCTTGCCACCCAACAGAATCAAGATATCGCCAATCAGCGCCGTCGCCTGGCTGAAATGGACGCCGGTGCCTTGCGCAAAGAAATGGAAATGACGCGCAAACGATATTCCGACGCTGAAGGAGCGCTTAAGGATCGCATCGATGAGCTAAAGGATATGAACATCACCCAAACCCAGGGCGGATCGGGTTCGCAGACATCGGGCACCCAGCCAAAACCCGCGGGACTGGACGCTCAGCAAAAAAAAATGCTGCTAAAGCTCCTTAATTCAGGGCCCAAAGGTGAATTGGATATCATATCCGTTTTGGAGGACCCCGAATCACACGACCTGGCCCTGGAAATAAAGCAAGTCTTTGACAGTCAGGGCTGGTCCACTTCCGAAATCATTCAAAGCGCCTTTTCCAATCCCCCCGAAGGATTGACGCTGGTGATCCATAGCAAGCCAACCGCGCCGTCCTATGCGAAATTTCTGCAACGCGCCTTCACCACCATTGGTATGCGCGTATCGGCACAGGTAAACAATAAGTACAGAGAGTGGTCGATCTCATTGATCATCGGGCAGACAAAATAAAAAACACATGCTGCGACCACAAAAATATAGGGGCATGAATGCACCGACCAAAGCGAACCCGGAAAAAACAGAACCGATCATATTAGGGGGCTGAATGAGCCGTCCAATCCACACCGTAAAGTATATGAAGGCCGTCTACCGCAAATATCAAATCCTGGCCGTGGCATGCACCCTGTTGACCATCACGACGGCATTGCTCACCTCGCTGGTCAATCTGCGTGCATCCGGTTTACTCAAAGAACGTGAGGCGCAACTCGCAAATACCCCCCCTAAAGTGGAATACGTGGCCGATCCCAAGGTGGCCGAAGAGTTGGTCCAACTCCGCAAAGAGCTCACGAATACCAAACAGAAAATGGCCGAATTGCAAATCGGCAACCAAAACCTGAAGGTCAGGGCCGACTGGCTCTCCCGGCAACTATCCAAGGCCACAGGGCAAAGCGCGACACAACCCGAACAGGAAATGCAATTGAGCCCAGATGGCGACTCGCCGTCAGTGCCTGAATTACAAAACAATGTCGAAACGGCACCAGAGACGCCATCGGGCACGCAAGATGCGTCCCAATCCAGCGCCAGTGATCCCGGCACATCCGTTGCCCCCGAGTTGACGGATGCACCGGAGGCACCGTCGGACATGCAAGACCCAGCCCAGCCCAGTGCCGCCGATCTCGGCACTTCCCTTATCCCCCCGTCCACGGATGCATCAAAGCCACGGTCGGACACCCAAGACGTACAGCAGTCCAATGACATCGAGCCGGATTCATCCGTTCCTCCGCAGTTGACGGATGAACAGTGATACAGCTTCTCATGCGTATTTGCTTTCCCGGTATGGAAGGTGATACCGCCTTGAAAAGTGGACCAACTGGGGAAAAAACGTCATAAAATCCCGTTCCAGCAGTTGGTAGTTGCTTCGCACTTCATCGATGGCGCCCATGAAACGTTCTCCATGGCGAAGCCGTGCGGCGATGCGATCGATGGCCACTGCTATATTGTCCAAGCCAGCATAGGCGCCTAACCAGTCCATGGATATCATCCGCGTTGCCATGGGTTGCGCCTGAGTCGGCAACATGCCCAGGTTTTCGGAAAGTTCCGCGTAAACCCGCTGAGCCAGGACCGGCAGGGGAAGTGGATTGAAGCGTTGCCAGTGATTGACCAAAAAGTGATCATAGCACATGTCCACGATGACGCCGGCAAATCGTCTGCGCCGGGGTGTAAAGCACGCCCTGCTATGACGCGTAATGGCATGGGCATCGGAAAAGGTATCAATCCTGCGGTGAAAGCGGATACCGGTGCTGATCTCAGGGGTATAGTCATCCACGGCGCTTCCCTTAACAAAATCGCCTAAGAATTGTCCGGTAAAAGAGCCGCCGACAATATCGGCCATGAAAAAATGAGCCAAATAGTTCATTTGAATATCACCAAAAAATCATCTAATTATCATATTGTCGTCATATTCATCTGTTAGATGGAAACGACCGGGCGGAGCTATATTGCGGCAACTTGAAACAGACGGTGTTTTGAAAAGATGCCATCCTTGGGTATACACGAAATGAAAAAGGGAGGTGACTGTGAACAGATTCACCCCCCTTTTGAATTCGATGGTGCCGAAGGGGAGACTCGAACTCCCACGGAGCAACCCCCACTAGACCCTGAACCTAGCGCGTCTACCAGTTCCGCCACTTCGGCAGTTTCACCGCACGGTTTAATCGGTTGATTTCGTACAGTGAATGCATTAGATATATGGCTTCGTTTGGGGTGTCAAGATCAAATTGTGCCGTCTGGAAGACATCATGCGCATTGTAAAAGAGTTATCCGAAATTCAACAACCATTCAAAAACGCCGTCATCACAATAGGTAATTTTGATGGCGTACACATCGGGCATCAAGCGCTATTGCACACCGTCATCGAAACGGCCGATCGCATCGGCGGCACATCGGTCGCCATGACTTTTGATCCCCACCCCATGCGTATTCTCTCCGAAAATGCGCACCTGCCATTGATCACCATGCCACAACAAAAAGCCGAACTCATCGAAAAAGCGGGAATTGAAGTATTGATCGTCGTTCCCTTCACCCATGGTTTCGCCCAGATATCCGCGCACGATTTCGTGGCGCAGCTTCTGTTGAAACGTATCGGCATGCGCGCCATCGTCGTGGGAAAAGATTACACCTTTGGCAAACGTCGTGAGGGCAACCTGCCGCTCCTGAAGCGTTGGAGCCGGTCATTGAATTTTGAGGTGCTGGTGTTGGATTGGATTCAGGGCGCTGATGACGGCAGCGACCGGATCAGCAGCACACATATTCGTCAGTCGGTCATGGATGGTCGCATGGCCGAAGCAAAACGCATGCTGGGCCGCAACTACCAAATACGCGGGGTTGTGGCCGGCGGCCGAAATCGCGGCGGACGACTGTTGGGTTTTCCCACCGCCAACATCAATTTACAAGATGAGTTGTGCCCGCAGCAAGGGATCTATGCGGTTACCGTGGTGCACGACGAACGCACCTATCCGGGGGTGGCCAATATCGGATACAGCCCCACCTTCGACGACCACCTGTTTACGGTGGAAGTGCATATTCTGAATTTCAACCAGGACATCTACGGCCACAC
>JABDRH010000277.1 GCA_013041835.1 Desulfatitalea sp.
GCACGGGCCTGGGGACCACAATCGCTTACCAGTTGGTGGAATTGATGGGCGGCCGGATTACCCTGGCCAGCGTCCCGGGCAAGGGCACCACCTTCGAATTTACCATCGAGTTGGCGCGTAGTGCCGATCAGGCGGTTCAACCCGATCCGCAGCGGCATATGCCCCAGTCGCCCCATGCAACCGGCACCATCCTGGTGGCGGAGGATACCCCGGTCAATCGGATGGTGATTCGCAACCATCTGGAGGCGGCTGGCCACACGGTGCATATCGTGGAAAACGGCCGCGAAGCACTGAACGCTTGCGGTACACTGCGATTCGATCTCATTCTTTTGGATGTCCAGATGCCGGTAATGGACGGTTTGGAGGCCGCACGGCGCATCAAGGCCATGTTGCCCGATCCGATGCTGCCGCCCATTGTGGCCCTGACGGCCAACGCCGATGCCCGCAGCCAGGCGAAGTGTATGGCGGCCGGCATGGATGATGTCATGACCAAGCCGATCCGTCGTGAAATCCTTCTACAAGGGGTAAGGCGTTGGCTGGGCGCCAAGCCCAAGCCCGCTGGTTGCGCTGGGGCGGAAGCGGCCGGGCAAGGCAAGGCGGAGGGGGTGAAAAAAGGCGATGGCAAACCGCCCCTGGATTTGAAGACCGCGGAATATGAGTTCGGCGATCGTGACATGGTGCGCGAAATCGTCGAGGAATTGATCGAAAATGTCGGCGCCTACATCATTGATATTCGCCGGGCCGCCGCCCGGGGCGACCAGGACTTGATGCGGGCCCGCGCCCATGCCATCAAGGGTGGGGCCGCGACCATGGAGGCCCACTCGCTTTCCATGGCGGCGGCGGCCCTGGAGGTGTATTGCAAAAACGGCGAATCGGGGGGCGTCCCGGAAGCGCTGATCGCGCGATTGACATCCGCATATGGCGCGTTGAAACATTATGTTGAAAATGAGGTGTCTTGGCAGTCAGATCCGGTAGAGAGGAGATCGTAGCATGAATATACTTGTCGTTGACGATGAAATGGCGGCTTTGACCAAGATGAAAGTGCTGTTGACCCCTTACGGCGAGTGCACCCTTTCCACCCATGGACAACAGGCCTTTCAAAAGTACGTCAAGGCTGCCCAGTCTGGTGTGCCGTTCGGGCTGGTCACCATCGACATCCAGTTGGGTGAGCTCAGCGGACACGATCTGCTCGAGCAGATCAACCAGTTCGAGGCCAAGGATGGGGTCACGCCGGCGCGCAAGCTCATGATCAGCGCTTCGGGTACCCGGGAGAACTTGTTAAAGGCCCACAGCAAAGGCTGCGACGGGTTCCTGGTGAAACCGGTCAAGCGCGACGACCTGGAGCATAAGCTGCTGACCATGGGTTTTGTCAAAAAAGGGTGATGTTAGAGCTTAGGAAAAAATAATTCCCCCATTTTGCTTGCCTTTGAGTCCGTGTGCGGCGATACATCCGCCGGCACATATCCGGATCAGCACCGGCGGATGTGCCTTGCAGGCGAACCCAAATCCAGCGCAATCCGGGGGAATTATTTCTTTCCTGCGCCCTTACGTTCCGTCGATAGTTTCTCTTCGATCATCGCCGCAAGGTCATGCCGTCCCGCAGCCTTTAGCGGGGCGAGCATCTCTCGGTAGAACGGCTCCCTGTGGCGGATCGTCATTTTAAAAGGGGTGAACATATCCGGCGTGACATCGCTTTCGACAAAGGCGCGCGTTTCGGCCAAGCGGCCCAGGGCGGCCAGGCCGGTCATGGTGCGCACGCACTTTTCGCAGCGGCCGCAGTTGAGGCGGTCGGGCACATTGGCCAGGCAAACCCGCAAGTTGTGAAAGGCGGCTGGCCAATCGGCCACGGTGCGCAGTTTGTCCATGCGGCTCAGCTCCGTGCCGCAGTGGTGAATCTGCAGGTCGGTGCTGCCCAGCAGTGGGTCGAGCAGGGGGTGGGAGCCGCACGGCGCTAGGTGGGCCAGAGGGTAGGAGGCGGCGATGTGCACCAGGTGCAGGCGTGGCGTGAAGGCGTGACCCACGGCGGCCAGGACCGCTCCGAAAAAATAGGTGAGCCACAGGTCGCGTTGGTCGCACAGGTGGCGAATGTTGGTGTGCACCGGAATGAGGGTTGCGCCGGCATCTTCGGCTACGGCGGCCATGTGGGCCTTGGCGCGATCGAACACATCGTATTTGGCGCCACTTTTGATCACGCCGCCGATATCGAAGCCGTGTACTATCAGCAGGTCCCGTACTGCATCGGGATGGGTCAACGGAATGCGCCGGCGATTGCAGCGTAAGGTGGCCAGCGAATCGATGCCCCCGGAGAGAAACAGGCCGGCCCGGGCATGGCGGTTGGGATGGGCGGCTTGGGTTTGGGCATCCAATTCAAGGATCAGGGGTGACATGCGGCCCTTTGACCAGTGGGCGAACAAGTCCATGACCGTCTGCAGGCCCTGGCGCAGTCGCGGGCAGACGGGTGCCTCCATGTGAATGCGCCGCTCGCCGAAATGCAACGCCGGCACCAGGGCGCCCACCACAAAGGCGTGGGGATTGGGCTCGATGTCCCGGGCAAAGCGCGCTTCGGTGGCGATAAAAATCTCGTCATCCGGCCGGCTGCATTCCTCCCAGCGCACGGTGGCCCGCACTTTGATGCGATCGCCATCCAGTCGTTTGTCCAAATCGGTAATTCGCATCTTTCATCCCGTTTGTTGGCGTATGAAATTATTTTTACATGAGCCGTTCGTGTGGTAAACTTTTTTTATAACGGCGAGAATGCCTAAACGTGAGCCATGGAGCGTAACAGTGGCCGATCCCGGCTTCATCTGCAAATGTATCAACGATACGGCCCAGGGGTTGCAAGAGGGGCTTTCGCACTACGCCGGCGCCAGCCGGGTGGCGCTCATTTACTTGATCGGCGCCGGGGACGCTCCGGCCATCTTCGATCCCCAGCGCCTGCTGCGGGGGCATGAGCCCTTTCTCAAGGAACGGTATCTGGATCGTGACGCCTGGCTCCGCAAGCCGCCGGGCAGGGCCTATATCCACCGTTTCGGCCATTCGATTCCCGAAAAGAATCTGCAACTGGCCGGCCTGATCTCTTATGGCAGCCGCTCCGCGCCGGTATTCTATCAGATGTGGTTTACCGAGCACCACCCCGATGTGTGCGCCACCGGCCCCGCGGAACGTTGGTTGGAGCATGCCGCCTGGCGCTTCTCTCACGACATGGCCAACGAGTCGGAGTTGTATACCGGCATCTCGGGCAGTTTTCTGCGGGAGTATGCGGCCCACGCCGTTCGTGATCACATCGTGGATCAGATGAACGTGCTGCTTGGCATGGACACGCCATTGCGGGTTTTTCCCATTCTCGATGCCGTGCTGGGCATCTCACGCACGCGCGAGGAAGGCGCCTGGCCTAGGGGACGGCTTGTTTTCGTGGAGCCCGGCGCCTTGGCCCAGGTCAACTTCGTGATTCGATTTTCGGCCCGTGACGTGCCTTTTCTCAGCCATTATAAACATGTGTGCAAATTGTTGCAGGCCGTGGAGTGTTCAACGCGGGTCCTGGTCAGTGACGGCCGTTGCATCCTGGGCATGGCCGAGGCGCCGCTGCCCGGATTTTTTTTGGCCGCCGATTTTTGCGGCCAATACGGCTATATCGCTATTCAAGAAGATTTGGTGTGCAGCTTTTCCGATGGCGCCTTCCGCGCCACTACCCACCGGGCCACGCTGGTGCAGGTGGAAGAGGCGTTGCTGGAATCGGACCTGGACCGTGAAAGCGGCGGGAAGCTGTATAAGATCGTCACCGAGTTGGTGCACCACGCCCAGTCAAACCGCTTTGGTTGCACCCTCGTGGTGGATTTGAATCCGGCGGCGGTCACCATTTCCGGCCACGCGCTAGACCCTTCCCTCGACCTGTGCCAGCCCCACGCCATGCGCCTGGCCGAGTCGTT
>JABDRH010000278.1 GCA_013041835.1 Desulfatitalea sp.
CACGACTCGATATGATGACCTGAACCATTTGTTCGGCAAGTGGTCCCAGGACGAATTTGAGGGCATCGAAAAACGAATCGACGCGGCCCGAATCATTGATCACGAGCTGTGGCAATGAAGCATGTATTAATCGATGCCAACATCTATTCCCATGCCTTAAGGGGGGGTTCCCAACGTCGTGGACCTGCTGCGGCGCGTGGACGAAATTGCCATCAGCGTGATCAGCATCGGTGAGCTGCTTGCGGGATTCAAAAGCGGCTCACGGGAAAAGAAGAACCGCGCCGAGCTGTGGGCCTTTTTGGACGCGCCCAAGGTCAATCCGCTCCCCTTGGATGTGGAAACAACGGAGTTCTACGCCGAGATCCTTCAAAATCCCGGGACCCTGGGGCGGCCCATCCCCACCAACAATCTCTGGATAAGCGCCGTGGCCATGCGACACGGCCTGAGGCTCTATTCCAAGGACAAACATTTCAAGGCGGTTCCGGGCTTGATCTGCATTGGGTGAAAAAGGGCAAATGAGGACAGGTACTTTATGCGGTGTCCGCACGTAACAGCGGTCGCGGTTCATGACATGGCACCCTGCACCGGAATATTCCATTCGCAGTGGTCGCGCCAAAGTTGAAATCCGTATCATTCCCATCGACAATAGTCATGAATGGGCTTGAACCCTGTGCTTTAGTAGGCAAACAACCTTTGCAATGTGGAAATTACTTCCGATTGAGCTTTCGAATCAATTGCTCCAATCTTTTTGATCAGCCTTGATTTGTCTAACGTTCTTATCTGATCTATGACAATTTGCCCTTGCTTCCTTTTGAAAATACATGGAATCCGTGTTGGATAGGCTTTGCCAGCAGAACTCATCGGTGCAATGATTACCGTATTGATATGACGATTCATTTCATCGGGGGATATTATCAGGCAAGGTCTGGTTTTTTGAATTTCAGACCCTACAGTAGGGTCAAGATTTATCAAGTATACGTCAAACCGCTTGACTACCATTGCCATTCGTCTTCATCCCATGCGTTTGAAATTTTACGGTCAATGATGTGCCTATCGTCACCTAATTGTCCCATCACTTTAAAAGCCTCATCCCATCCGTCCCGAACATTTCTCATTGGACGGATAATGATTTGATTTTTCTCAACTTCTATCTCGACATCATCTATGATACCTGTTTGTTCAAGAATGGGTTTCGGAATGCGTAACCCTTGGGAATTTCCTATTTTAATTACACGCGCTCTCATCGAGGGCCTCCTTCACGCAATGGTAAGCACATTGTAGTTACAAGACGGACGAGAGTCAATTTTTAATTGAGGCACTTTGGGAGCGCCTGATCATCTCCAGACCGATAAGAAGGACGGCATGCTGTCCACTGATTTCGGTCTGGCCGAGTGTTTTAATATCTTGACCAATTTAGAAGATGGTGCACAATAGTGGCTGTTTTATGGTTTACGTCGCCATCTCAAGGAGCGAGGCGCTGACGCGGATACTCGGCGTATCGCTTGCTGCTCCTATTGGGTTGATTGATCCGCGGGAGTAACATGCAGGGGCCGGTTGCGGCACACCGGGCCTTGCAGGAGGTCTGTCATGAACGATCCGGTTATCGCGTTGGGCATATGCCTGGGCGCCTCGTCGGTTTCGCTGGTCAAGCTGCGCTGCAATGCGGCAAAAGCGGCCACTGGTGAGGAGCCGACCATTGATACGTTGCACCAGGCGGTTTTCCCCCACGACGGCAATCCCCGCGCGGCTCTGGTAAATGCCCTGGCCACGCAGATGGGTGATGTCGACCACATCGCCGCCACCGGCCGCAAATACCGACAATTGCTTAACATTACCTCCATTAGCGAACCCGAGGCCGTGGAGCATGCCTATGCCCATCTCAAGCCCGATGGTGTCGACTGTCCGGCGCTCATATCGGCCGGCGGTGAAACATTCATGGTCTATGCCTTGGACCACGCGGGCCGCATCACCAATGTGATCACGGGCAACAAGTGCGCCGCCGGCACGGGCGAATTTTTTTTGCAGCAGTTGCGCCGCATGGACGTCAGCCTGGAAACGGCGGGCCGGTGGGCACAAGACACCGAACCCTATCTTGTTTCGGGACGCTGCTCGGTTTTTTGCAAATCGGACTGCACCCACGCGACCAACAAGGGCATCCCCAAGGCGCGCGTCACCGCCGGCCTGGGCCGCATGATGGCCAACAAGATATTGGAGCTGCTGAAAAAAGTTGAACGCCGCAACCTGATGCTGGTGGGCGGAACGGCCGGTAACCGCATGATGGTGCGCTACCTGAAAGAAGCCATTCCCGGCCTGATCATTCCCGAACAGGCGCCTTGCTTCGAGGCTTTTGGCGCCGCGTTGTGGGCTTTGGATAACCGCACCAAACCGTATCCCGGCATACAGCGGCTCTTTTCTGTCCAGGAGCACCGGTTCGATGTGCTGCCGCCCTTGAGGGCGTTTGAGGACCAGGTGGATTTTAAAACCATGGCCCGGGATGCGATTCGGCCGGGGGATGTCTGCCTGCTGGGACTGGATGTGGGCTCCACCACCACCAAGGCGGTGCTGCTGCGCGAACAGGACCGCGCCTTGCTGGCCGATATCTATCTGCGCACCAACGGCGACCCGGTGGGCGCCTCGCGGCGATGCTACCAGGCGATCCTCGAACAGATCCGGGAGCATACCCCGCCGGATCAAATTCGCATCATCGGCCTGGGCGTGTGCGGATCGGGACGTCAGATCGCCGGTTTGCACGCCCTGACCGAAGGGGTGATCAATGAAATCATCGCTCACGCCACGGCTTCGGTCTATTTCGACTCCGAGGTGGACACCCTCTTCGAGATCGGCGGTCAGGACGCCAAATACACCTATATCACCCATGGCGTGCCGTCTGATTATGCCATGAACGAAGCCTGCTCGGCCGGCACCGGGTCCTTTCTGGAGGAGTCGGCCTTGGAGACCCTGGGCGTGTCCATGACGCGTATCGCCGATATCGCCCTGACCGCCAAGCGGCCGCCCAACTTCAATGACCAATGCGCCGCCTTCATCGCCTCGGACATTAAAAACGCCATCCACGACGGCGCCGACCATGCCGATATCCTGGCCGGACTGGTCTACTCGATCTGCATGAACTACAACAACCGCGTCAAGGGCAACCGGCCCATGGGCGGAAAGATCTTTATGCAAGGCGGCGTGTGCTACAACCGTGCCGTTCCCCTGGCCATGGCCTCCCTGACCGGAAAACCAATCGTCGTGCCGCCCGAACCGGGCCTAATGGGCGCCTTCGGCGCCGCTTTGGAGGTGCAAAAACGCATCCGCAACGGGCTGATGGCGGCGGGTGAATTCGACCTGGCCGCGTTGGCGGCCCGAAAGGTCGAATACGGCGCCGTGTTCCGATGCAAGGGCGGTGCACAGCGCTGCGACCGGCGCTGCGAAATCGCCCGCATCACCATCGAGGGCGAGGTATATCCCTTTGGCGGCGCCTGCAACCGCTATGACAACCTGCGCCGCAACCAACGGTTCGACGTGGCCGCCCTGGACCTGGTACGGGTGCGTCAGGAGTTGATCTTCGGCAAATACGCACCGCCGGCGCCGGATCGCAACGCGCCTGGCTATCGCGGCCGCATCGGCGTCAACCGCAGCTTCCTGGTCAATACTTACTATCCGCTGTACGCTCATTTTTTCAACGCCCTGGGCTTCGAGACCGTGCTGCCCCGTTCGCCACGCCAGGAGGGCATCGACCAGCGCAACGCCCCCTTTTGCTATCCGGCCGAGCTGGCCCACGGGTTCTTTCATGACTTGATCAGCGACCCGGAACCGTTTGCGGCCCTTTTCATGCCCCACTTCAAATCGGTGCCGACCCTCAACGGCGACCGCAAAAGCCAGGTGTGTCCGATGGTGCAGGGGGAGCCCTTTTACCTGCGGACCACCTTTCGCAACTCGCTGGAGCGGCTCGAGGCCACCGGCATGCGCATCTTCAGCCCGCTGATGGACCTGACCGAAGGATGGTACGCCGCGAAACAGCCCCTGGTGGAAACGGCGACGGCATTGGGTGTGCCACGCCGCCGCGCCCAAGCCGCCTTTGACCGGGCCATGGCGGTCATGCAGGCCTGCCGGGACGAAATGCACGCCTTGGGCCGACAGGCCCTGGCGCAACTGGCGCAGACGCCGGAACGTAGCGCGGTGGTGCTGGTGGCCCGGCCCTACAATGGTTATGTGGACGAAGCGCACAAAGGTATTCCCCACAAGTTCGCCACCCGGGGCGTCATGGTGCTGCCCATGGATTTCTTTCCCAGCAGCGACCTCCCATCCCGCCGTCACATGTACTGGGGCATGGGCCAGCGCATCATCAGCACCGGCCGCCGGGTCAAGCAGCATTCTCAGCTTTTCGCCACCTACATCACCAACTTTTCATGCGGTCCCGACTCTTTTCTGATCGGTTATTTCCGGGATGTGATGGGCCGCAAACCGTCGCTGACGCTTGAACTGGACAGCCATACCGCCGATGCCGGTCTGGAAACGCGCATCGAGGCCTTTCTCGACATTGTACACGCCTATCGCCGGATGAGCACCCGTATCGAGGCGTCCGCGCC
>JABDRH010000284.1 GCA_013041835.1 Desulfatitalea sp.
CCCCAAGAGGGCCAGGTTGGCCGAAGCCGTCGGTGAGTGTAAGACGATGGCGCGGACCACCTCCGGTGCGGGGCCTGCCGGCTTCGACGTCCGATAAGGAGTCGGCCGCAGGAGCCTGGCCAAGGCAAAGGCCAATGCCAGGGCCAAAACACCCACCATGGCGCGCATGAAGCGCGAGGCCTCGCCATGAGCGCTGAAATGCCACCACAGATCCTGACTGTAAGCCACATGGTGAAAGGCAAACAAGCCAAGCCACGTGGAGGTGATCAGGACCACGGCGATAGTCGCCAGCCATGCGGGGCTGAGCCCTTCCGAGAGCAAGGCGGCGCGCCGGGTGAATCGGCGCCGGCACGGCAGAAGGACCACCAGGACCAAGCTTAAAAGCGCGGCCTCTTCGTAGTCAATGCCTTTTAGCAGCGAAGCCGCGATGCCCAACGCCAGCAGCCCGACGGTGAGCAGGTAGGCTGCATCCAACCTACGCTGCAGGCCGCGGGCCAGCAGCAGTAAGCCCATGCCGGCCACACTGCCCAGGAAATGGGAGATCTCCACCACCGGCAGCGGCACACCCCGGTTCAAAAAAGCAAGACGGTGGGGCATCGCCGGCAAGGCACCGGAAAAGAGCAGAATCGCACCGGCGATGAACACCCCCAGGCTTAGCAGGGGGATGAACAAGGTTTCCAGTCCGGTTGCGGTAAGGGCGTGTATCCGTGCCAAAAGGGCCCGTCGTTGGGAGATCTCCTCGATCCCCAGGGCTGCCAGCGCCACCGTAAAGGGCAACAGATAGTAGATCCCACGGTAGACGACTAGCGCTCCAATCCATTGGGGGGCGGCAATGGTGTCCGGCGCCAGCAGTAAAATGACCGACTCGAACACCCCCAGGCCGCCGGGCACCTGACTGGCCAATCCAGCCAGTTGCGCCAACAGGAAGATCTCCAGAAAGTGGCCGAACCCGATGGGCGTGTTCGCCGGCAGCAGGATATAAAGCACCGTTCCGGCGATGAACCAGTCCGCGCCGGCCACCATCAATTGCGAGACGGCCAGCCGCCACGAAGGCAATACGAAGCGCCACCTGTTGAAGGTCACGCCGTTTTTCACAAAAACGGTAGCACATAGGTAGAGCACCGCTGTCGTCAACAACACGATGCCCAGCGGACGCACTGTTGCCATGGGCCAATGCAGGCTCCGGGGCAAGGCCATGGGCGCGATAAGGAATACGACGCCGCTGAACAGAGCGAACCCCAATAGCAGACTGGTGGTGCAAAAGAGCACCACTTGGGTGATCTGCACCACCGATAGCCCCCAGGCCGAGTAGAGCCGATAACGGATCGAGGCGCCGGCCAGCATGGAAAGACCGATGTTGTTACTGAAGGCATATCCGAGAAAAGAGGCCAGCATGGTCTTGCCGATCGCCATCGGTTGTCTGATATACCGCAGCGCCAGCAGGTCATAGCCGGTCATGACCAGGTAGCCACAGGCGGTCAGCGCCATGGCCGCCCAGATCTGGCCAGCCTGCATCGACCGGATATGGTTCATGACGTCGTGCACATGGTAGGTGCGCAATTGGTGAAAGAGCGCCATGGCCGCCAGGATGAAAAGCCCCAGGCCCAAAAAAGGAAAAATTCGTTTTAAACTATTTATTTTCAAGCCCGCATTCACCCCTGATCAGATATGTCAAGCCAATGATGTCCCAGATGGGTTGACTCGATTCCACGGCGCCGATGCCCATAGACGTAGATTGCCCCGGCGTTATGCATATAGGAGGATTTTGAATTCCTTGGCGCCCCGGTTTATGCTTTGATTGCCGCAGACCGCCGGGCAGGCGGTGCGGACGCATTGTTGTCGAGCAATCCCGATGCCATGATACTTCACAAGGGCATAACCGCCGACCGACATATCCCGGGAATGCTTCCGTCAATCGTTTCAGAATCAAGCGCGGAAAGATGGAGTTCGGTCTCGTGGAAGACAGGAAGTGCGGCACCATTTCACTTATTTCCTCATGATCCGCAAAACCAACCATTGAAAATGGCGCATATATTGTTCTTCTGATCAAAGCCGTATAACCTGATGTGAATTACGCCACGGTCGAACCTGAGATAGGAACCTGCTTTTACTGAAAACGACTATGTCAAAGTTGCGATTGCATGTCAATGCCTGCGCCTGTAAAGCGTTTCGCATGGCTGCCGTTTGTCCGGGTTGGATCAGTCATCTAATGAACTGCGCCGCTATATTCGACACCGAGGCCATTGAAGATACCGCTTGTCAAGACACAGGATATCAACGGCGTCCGGCATAATACAAGTGACCAGAACAATAAAATCGTCCAATGCCGACAGGTTCTCGAGCAATCCCTCATAAGCTTGCCGCGGCTTCCTTGATGGACTGAGTGTGGACTCCGGGTGCGTTTCGAGGAAATGGTCATTGCTTTCTTCCATTTTTGCTGGTTTAATAGTGTACTTATTTGGAACGATACCAATGCCTCTATCATCAAGCAGGCAGGCAGGGTCTAAAAGTATTGATGCTATCCCACGGCAACAGGTCACGCGCTCGTCAAGCACTTGGATCGAATCCCGGATGATGCAGTGGTCCATTTGGATGTTCCAGCCGGCGTCCCGTTGGTTTACGAATTGGACAAATCGTTATGCGCCACCAAAAGGTATTACCTTGGCGATCCGCTATCTGTAAAAATAATTCATGGCACAAGCAAAAAGCCAGGGCAAAGCGAAATAACCATTAAAACAAGGAGAAATACATCATGCTGAAAAAAATAACTGCGTTGCTCGGCGATGAAGCAAAGTCATTATTGGAGCACATATGCCACACCGTTAAAAGAGAAGACTTGCACCTGCCGGGTCCTGATTTCATCGATAAAATCCTGGTCTACAGTGACAGGCCGAACAATGTGCTTAGAAACTTGCATTCGATGTTTGATCATGGTCGACTTGCCGGCACCGGCTACCTTTCAATTCTTCCGGTTGACCAGGGCATCGAACACTCCGCCGGTGCCTCCTTTGCGCCCAATCCAATCTACTTTGATCCTGAGAATATCGTCAAACTGGCAATCGAAGGCGGATATCATCAAACAAAAACAGCCGACCTGCAACGGCGGCTACAACGCCATTGCTTTCGGCAAAACGCATCCAAGCGTGTACCGGCATTTGACAACCGATCACCCCATTGACCTGACGCGGTATCAAGTGGTCAACTGCTATATGGGGCGTATGGGGTTGATTAATTCCGGCGGCGACAGCGGCGAAGATGATCTGCGGCAGGCCGTCAAAACGGCCGTTATCAACAAGCGAGCCGGCGGCATGGGCCTGATATCAGGCAGGAAAGCATTCCAGAAGCCTATGAAGGACGGTGTCGCGCTCCTAAATGCGATTCAGGATGTCTATCTGGAAAAAGAAATTACCGTAGCCTAATCATGGCTTTCGGTGATTATTCTATTCTATTTTAAATCCACTCAAACGCACCAGAGGCGTCTGAGATCTGGTACAACTGCCGAAAGGACACCTCGAAGCTCGCAGCAGGATTGAAGCACCGACGCGCCGCCTGACGATTTGGGAAAAGCTTGAACATCGAATATTGTCTTGAAATTTTCTGTTAGACCATCTATGTTCTCTTGCATATGCGAGCTTAACATCATTACGATTAATATTGTTTGCTCATTTTACATCAACACTAACTATCAGTTTTTATAGATATTATGAAACAAAACAGCGTTACTAAAAAAAAGCCAAAATTGAAGCCTGAAGCAAAGCAGAAACTCAATGCCGCCATAAAAAAGCTGTTTTCCGCAAAACCCTATAGCGAGGTGGGAATGAGGGATCTTGCCAAAACGGCTGGGATCAGCGTGGACACGATTTACCGACACTATGAGAGCAAAGAAAAGCTACTGGTTACCTTTTTAGTAGATGAATGGTTGTCTGATCTGCGTCTCCGCGTCACGGATCACCTTAAAGGGATTGATAGCGCCGAGGAAAAGCTTCGTAAAATTTCGTGGCTTCTACATGAATATGTCGAAAAGAATCCCGAAATCGGCAAGATCATTTTTTTTGCGCTACCTAATGAATTTTTTTTTAAATCATATTACTACCTGCCATTGGTTCAAGATTATTTCATGCTCTATGTAGAGTTGGTTAAAGAAGGGCAAGATAAAGGCATACTGAATCCCGATATGACGCCGGGACATCTTCTTGAACATTTATCGAATACGTTAAAGGTCAGTTTTGGCAGATGGGTGGCCGGGCGAGAGAAAAAACCCCCGACGGAGTTAGCAAAATTGGACTTTGACATCTTTTGGAACGGCGTGAGAAAATCCGCTTGAAAAAGACAACCCGTGAAAAAAAGAAAAACCAGGAGCCAGAGGAAAAAATGCGCCATCATGCACGGAAACGGTGGTGCCATCCTGGAAACCGGCACACCTCATAGTGGCCCATCCCCAATTCTGTTTTTCCCCCAATGTTGCAGCATTGATATTTAGTCTCCTCGATACCTTTCGACGATACCCAAAATAGTCGTTGATGTTGATCGCCAATTAATCCACGGACGGAAGGGGCATCGACGAACCCTTATCACAAACCCTGATGCCATATTTCGTAACACTGTTATGGAACCTGTCTGTTTTATTTTAAGGCTTTTCACAGATTTTCCGCTTGACACGGTGAATTTGACAAGCCATAATCGTAACAAGTGAACGTGATTTAATATTTTCATATCTGTGAAATTATATATCGGCCTTTTTTATTGGTGTTTATTGCCTAACACCGTTACGATAATTAGGCCTGATGAATTCGTAAAGTGTCACCAAGTACAACCATTTGTAATAATATCTCGTTCCCTTTTTGCGGCTGCTTTGAATAGGAATGTTGTTATAATTCAAACTCTTATGGAATTTCACCATGCTACGTTTTAACGATCAAAAACCACAGCCGCTTTTCGATCCCCGAGACCATATCAGCCCCAAACAACGGCAGATGCACTACAAAACCCTTCGGCCCATGATGCCGGTTACGGTGGGCATAAAGGCCAAGGCGGTGTTGTTTCTGGCATCCGATATGGCCGGCTACATCAGCGGCGCCAATCTGATCGTCGATGGCGGCCAGCGTTTGTGATGGGGGGACCGCGACACAACAACAACGAAAAAAAGGAGAAAGCGATGCAAAAAACAAAGAAGTCAAAGCAAGACAAATCCGAACAGAACGCAGGAAAACTGCGGGTACCAATGCTGGATAGTGAAGCCGCGATCAGCGCCGCTACCCACCTGAGCAGCGAAGAGAAGGAAATCGCGATTGAGAATCTGAAAAAGATGCCGCCCAACAACGCCTGGTACCTGCTGAATCACAACCCGAAGCTGGTCGCCATCATAATGAAGTGGGGAATGGGCATCATGGAACTCTGCGACGACGTTCCGGGGATCCCCGGCAAACCCGGCCAAACCATGGCTTTCGAGGTGGCGCGGTTTCTGGATTCTCCGTGGCTCGCTTCCGTCATGGCCAGAAATGCCGCCGCCGCTGGCGAAGTGGGCGGCTTTCTCAACTCGCAGCTCGGCGTCATCAATCACCCGGACTCGCCGCTGTGGACCGACGAACAGCGCCTGGCGTTAAAGTTTGCCCGTGCCTGCCTCGAAAATACCATGACCGATGAACTATTCGAGCAGGCGCGTGAGTTGTGGGGCGAGCAGAAGGTCATGGGGTATATCGCCATGCTTACCTGGGACATCGTCTTTGCCCTGATGGTGAACGCGTGCGGCATGCCGCCCACCGATGCGGCTGGTGCGGAGGCAGTAACACCCGAGGAAAGTGCAATCTTCCGGAAATGGTGGACAGAGGTGCTGGATCACACGCTATCGTTCTGGAAATCCGCGAGTCCATTTGGCCGGTGAAACTGACGCGGCAATTTTAAGATATCTTTTGCCGTTGCCGGCATTGTTTGAAACGATTAAAGGAGAACTTGAATGTCCACATTTCAGATTACCACACCCGATCCTACGCCACAAAGCGATCTATTGTCATTGGCGGGACGGTGCGCAATCGTCACCGGCGGCAGTCGCGGCATCGGTGAAGCGGTCGTCAAACGGTTGGCGGCGGCCGGCGCCTCGGTCATGCTGACCGGAAGGGGAAAGGCGGCGTTGCAGCGCGTGCAAGAAGATGTCACCGCCTCGGGAGGAAAGGCCGTAGGTGTCCAGGCTGACGTCAGTAGCCTTAACGACTCTCAAAGGGTTGTCGACTTGGCCGTGGAACGCTTCGGCGGGGTCGATATTCTGGTCAACAACGCTGCCGTGTTTCATGCGTGCCTGGCGACGGAATTGCCGGAGGATGTGTGGGATGCCACGCATGACACCGATCTCAAAGGCGCTTTTTTTCTAGCCAAGGCTGCGGCGATGGCAATGATCGCTGCCGGACGCGGTGGTCGTATCATCAATGTTTTAACAACCGACGCATTCCGTCCGTCCGGATTGCGCGTGACGTACGCGGCAGCCAAGGCCGGCCTTTGGGCCATTACGCTAGACCTGGCTAAAGAATTGGCAGAGCATCGGATACAGGTCAACGCGGTCACACCGGGAGCGACCATCTCAGTAGATCGAATTGCCGCAATGCGGGAAGGCACATTAGGTCGCAACGAGTTGATACCCGGCGCGGTCAAGACCAAGGAGAAACTTAAACCCCTATTAAGTCCCGACTTTGCCAAAACACTTGTCCAGACCATGCCGCTGGGGCGTCCGGGTTTTCCCGATGATCTTGCAAAGGTAGTATTGTTTCTGGCATCCGATATGGCCGGCTACATTAACGGGGCCAATATAATGGTCGATGGCGGCCAAATTTTGTGATGGTGATGGAATCGCAACACAACAACCAAAAGATGGAGCAAAACATGGAAGAAACAAAGACGTCGAAGCATGGCATTTCCGTACCGCGCACGGGAAAACTGCGGGTACCAATGCTGGATAATGAACCCGCGATCAACGCCGCCGCCCACCTCAGCGCCGATGAGAAGGAGCGTGCGATCGAAAACCTGGTGAAGTACCCCCCCAACAATACCTGGGGGGTGATGAACAACGACCCCAAGCTGGCCGCGGTCACATTGTCGTGGGGATGTGCCATATTCGAGCTTATCGGAGACGCCTCGGGAATTCCGGGTGGCCCGGTGTGGCTGATCTGTCTCGAGGTTGCACGGGCGACCAACAATGAGATGCTCGCCGCCAACATGATCAACATGTCTGTCCTCGTCGGCGAGATGCGTGACTTCCGCATGCAACAGTTAGGCATGCTGGCATATCCGGACTCAGAGGTTTGGACCGACGAGCAGCGTCTGACTCTGAAATTCACCCGTGCGGTGCTCGAGAACAAGGTGACCGACGAACTATTCGAGCAGGCGCGCGAGGCATGGGGCGAGCAGAACATCTTGCGTCGCATCGGTGTAATCGCCTGGGCCCAGTTCTTTGCATATGTCTATAACGCGTGCAACCATCATTTTGTGGCTGGGACAGAAGATCAAGGACAGCCGACCCCTGAGGAGGGAATGGCTTTTCAGCAGTGGTTCAAGGATAACCTGGCCAACACGCTGTCGTTCTTTTCTTCTTCGAAACAGTTCGGCAAGTGACGCTTGATCTGCACCTCTCAATGGGAAATAGGGGGGCAGGTCTTTAATCTTGACAATCGCGAACAACGCAATTTTTCAGTTTTATATAAGGAGGCGTCGTTTTTATGAAAGCAGTAAGATATCATCAATACGGTGGACCGGATGTTCTTCGATTCGAGGAAGTTCCAATTCCTGAAGTAGGGCCGGAGGAAGTACTGATTAAAGTTTCAGCCACAGCTTTCAATCCGGCAGATGCCATGTTCAGGATGGGATTGCTGAAAGATATGATACCATTACAATTGCCTTTCACACCGCACGCGGATGTATCCGGTGTCATTGAAAAAGCGGGTGAATCCGTTAAAGGGTTAAAGACAGGCGATAAGGTGTTCGCTTTTCTCGATATGACAAGAAACGGAGCTGCCGCGGAGTATGTGGTCAGCAAGGCGGTTGATGTTGCCTTGGCGCCCAAAAACATCAGTTTGCAGGATGCCGGCGCCATTCCGGGCACGGCGACGACGGCTTGGCAAGGCATCTTCGAGCATGGGAAACTGCAATCCGGTCAACGGCTTTTGATCGTAGCCGCTGCCGGCGGTGTCGGATCATTTGCGCTTCAATTTGCGAAATGGAAAGGCGCTTACGTCATCGGATCGGATGCCGAAGAAACTTTCTCTAAACTTAAAGAACTAGGGATAGATGAAGTCATTAATTACAAGACTGAATCCATAACGGATCAAGTAACTGAAAAAGTTGATGTGATATTGAATCTATCTCCTATTGATCCGGGTGATGTTACGAAGTTATTACCTTTACTTAAAAAAGGCGGTACGCTGGTATCGACATTAAACCCGGCCGATGAAAACGTTGCCAAAGAATTAGGCGTTAATGCCGTTACAATGGCGGTGCAACGCAGTGCGGCACATCTGTCCCAAATAGCAGCTTTAGTCGACGAAGGTGTTGTGAAACCCTTTATTTCGGAAAGATTGCCGTTTAGCAACCTTGCCGCTGCGCATGAAAAATTTGGACAAACGCATGGGAAAGTCCTGATTCTTGTCGATAGCAGTTTGGATTAGATAATTTAAGACAAAAAAAGGTCTTTTGACGGACGACAACCCCGAGAATAAATCCCAGGGCAAGAGTCAAAAAATAATTTCAATTGACCCGGCGCGATGGTCCGGGGGGAGGATTTTCATTGATCCTCCCGAACCGTCGCGCATGGACATCGTATCCAAACGCAGAATAGAGTACATCGGCGACTCAACCATTGACGTAAAAGGAGCTCCAATGATGGACACGAAGAAGAGAAGTTTTTTAGGAAGGTGTTTCGCACTGGCGCTATGTGCTATTTCGGTTGCGGCGAGTCCTTTGGGCGCGGCAGAGATTTCTGTTTTTGACAAGCCTCTGACTTATTACCTCACGGTGTCGCAAACCGCGGCGTTTGGGTGGCATGACGAATACGACACATACAAAGGGCTTCGGCAGGCCCTTTCGACAGCCATCGTTGAAGGAGACTATTCGCCGGTAGATAATATCAAAATGTATGGCATGCTGGCTTGTACAGCGGATTTGGCTTATGTTTTCAACCGCGATAGCAGCGAGTGGCAAGAGAAGGGGTTTGACGCATCCTCCGATAATTTGGCTATTGATTCGGAATATTGGCGAATACTGAAGGAATTTCACGCAACATGGACATCTGGGAATGCCATGGTGCGTGTCGGCAAACAGACGGTGTTGTGGGGTGAGCTGATCTATTTCAAGTTATTAGATCAGATAAACGCGAATGATGGAATCAGGGGGTTGACGGATCTTGAGGTTGAGACAACATTAATTCCGAACTGGCTGCTGAGGGCGGATTACGCAATTCCATACTCATCGGCAATGGTTTCGGATCTCAATTTCCAGCTCGTCTATAATCCGAATGTCGATCCGGACCTATTCTACCATCCTTTGTCCGGAAATACCGGTTTTGGTGTGTGGGCACCTTACGCAAAGGCAGGACCCTATCTACTCGGAGAAGGTACATATAATTTTGACACCCCAGAAGCATGGAAGGATGGCAAGATTGCTGTGAGGCTGCAGGGTTTAATTGGGAACACGATGGCAAGCATCAACTTCGTTTTTGGCAGAGATATTGGATTTTTGGCCATTCCGGATTCGACCAGGACCACAATCACTACCGAAAATGGTCAACCGCTGATCCATGGTTATTACGATTGCTTTTTCCCCATTCGCAAGATGGTAGGGGGAATGTTTGCAACGGAGCTTACCGATATCCGGTGGTTCAATATGGCCGCACCGATGCTCCGAGTGGAATGGTCCTATCAATGGGACAGCACGTTCACACGTACAGTTGGGGCCACAACTACACTTGAAGAGCACGACGATGCAAGATTGGGTGCGAGTCTGGAAATGGCATTTCCGATCCGTTGGTTAAATCCTAAAAATATGGTTAAGCTTTCGACAATAGGTTTTGTTAAAAGAATTTCGGGCATTGATGATGGTTACGAGAACGTGAGAGGAAGTACGGAGGGTGCGGTTCAAGAATCGAACTACAACACCGCAATGAGCCTTAGTTCAAGCTATCATGCAGGCCAGATCACCCCTTCATTCACCTGGATTCAAGACTGGACAAATGATTCAAATATCATGAAGCCGACTATTTCATACGTACCCAGCTACCGTTGGAGTTTTTCTTTAGGAGTGACCTTCTTCAGCGGAAGAAAGAAGGGACAAGGTCTTGAGATATATGACCATAAGGACAATGTTTCGTTTAAAGTCCAGTACAAATGGGGTTGAGAACGGCTAAAAGATGACTTGTTTCTGGAAATCGGTCCTGAACCGATTAAAAAACTAATTGTCCACAGTTCGGAAAAATATGCGTTGACGAGCAAAAGAATTAGGAGAATGATATGAAAACCTGCAAATACTCATCGGCCATTTTTCTGGTATGTTGCGCTGCCGTGCTATTTCTGGCGTCTTTGGCAGGCGCAGCCGACTTCACGAAAATAGTCAAACTATCGGAACAAATGTTGTCGTCATCGGAAAGGCAACTTATCGACGATCCCCGTCCGATTCCCAACAATCCCAAGAAGTTTTTGCCGCCGGCGGTATATAAGCGATATACCTATGATATTGACAAGATGGAAGCATTGCAGGCGGAAGCGGTCGGGTTCAAGGCTCCCGATCGGGTGGGAAAGATTGCCCCGGAGATTACGCCGGGGAAATATACCTATCAGGACAAGGCCGGCAAACCGGGGCTGAAAGAACTGATGATCCCTTTGGTTTACGAACGTCTTTTTCGACAGAGTGGTCCTCCGTATGCAGGAACTTATTCGGAGTTTGAAGTCGTGCCTACCCGGCAGTCCTATTATTGCCAGCCTTTCCTTGAGGCGACCTTGAAGAACAAGGAAAAGACCCGGCAGGACCCTCAGGGGTACATGGAGTGGCAGACCTATAAAGGCGGGATCCCGTTCCCCATGCCTTCCGGATCGGACAGGATTAAGGCGATGCAGGTCATTTATAACTGGGAAACGAATTATTGGGGCACCGATTCACAGCTATTGCCGACTCTTTCCTATTCGTGGGATAAGAACTTTAAGAAGATGAGTGAGTCCTTGACTTATACTATGAGGACGATCGCTATCGGCCGGATGACCGACGCGCCCATGCCTTATCTTGACGACAGGGCAAAACAACTGTCGGAGTTTCGTCTTTCGCTTGCACCTTCGTTGCGACCGCGCGATGCATACGGCAACGTGACGAAGGCGGAATTTACGCTGGATCCGTTGCAACCCCATAAAGTCTACGCGTACGCGGCCGCCCTCAGGAGGGTGCGCAAGATGACGGGCAGCGATTCTCAGGATGTGACAATGGGTACCAACGCAATTTTGGATGACGGCGGTGGGTTTCTCCGGAAATTGTCTCCCAATTTGTACCCTTACGAATACAAGCTTTTGGCCGAAAGGGAATACCTGGTGCCCACATTTTTCGTCCCGGGTGACAATTTGTATGTTTCAAGCAAGGATAAGGCATTTCATAACATGAAAATGGAAAGACGGCCGTTGTATGTCATCGAGTTGATTCAGAAAGATTCGGCATATATATACGGCCGCACGATTCTTTATATTGATCAAGAAACTTTTGAATTGTTCTGGAACGAAAGTTACGATCAGAAGGGTCGCTTGTTCCGGGCGGTTTATAATATTGATTTGCTTGTTCCTGAAATGGGAATCAAAACTGCTTTGATTTCACCCAGCTATGATTTTCAGGCACAGCAGTCGTCCCTGGGCTTTTATTCTGTACCCGTGCCCCTCACTGATATTTCGCGCGCTGATTACAATATTGGCAAAATGCAAAATTTCGTGAAATAGGCTGACACGGGAAATCGATAGGAGGAACAGTGTTTATTAAAGCTAAAGTCCATGCCGCGCCGAGTGCCAAAGCACGGTTGAGCGCGGCTCTGGGTCATCTACTGGGGAGACTGTTGATGTGCAGCGCGATCCTTGTACTGATGATGTCCCTGAGCGCCCAGGCGGCAAAGCCAACGCTTGGCGACGATCTTTTGGGCGCCAGCTTCCCTGAAGCAATGAAGGGTTGGGTGTCCGGCAGATATGGCGTCATGTATCACAGCGCCGACGGGGGGATGACGTGGGCTGCCCAGGCCACCGGTACAAGAGCCACCCTTGCCAGCGTCTTCTTCGTTGACTCCGAGAGCGGATGGGCCGTGGGGGATGCGAGCACAATTTTGCATACCACGGACGGCGGGAAGACCTGGACCCGGCAGAAAAGTCCCGTTTCAAATTTCTATCTGATGGATGTTTTCTTTGTCTCCCCCGCCAAAGGGTGGATCGTCACGGAAAGGACCCACATTCTCTTTACGGAAAACGGCGGTGAGTCCTGGACGATACAGTTCAGTGATCAGGATTTCATCCTCAAATCCGTGTCGTTTTCGGACGCCTTAAACGGTTGGGCGGTCGGGGAGTACGGCTATATCTACCACACCGCGGACGGGGGCGCGCATTGGCAATGGCAGGCCGGTGAATTCGGAGAGGACATGGAAACCGGTGAAATCAAAGGCGGGAACTATCTATTCGGTGTTGCGGCGGTTGATGCGAAAAGAGCATGGGCGGTCGGCATCGACGGCCATGCGACCCGAACGTTGGATGGCGGCATGACGTGGGAAGTGGTGCCTACCGGGAGCGGCAAGGTCGCGTTGACGTCCGTTTCGACCGATCGTTCCGGGACGGTGGTGGCAATTGCCCAGAAAGAAGGGATCCTGCTCAGCACGGACGAAGGAAAATCCTGGACGAAACCGGCTTTTGAGCCGCCTCTCGGGTATAAATGGTTGTATCGAATGGTGCGCAGAGGGGATTCCGGATTTGCTGCCGTGGGAATGGAAGGAACCATATATCAAGGCGATGGCCGAAGCGCGTCGTCTCCTTGGCGGCAGATTGGAAACTAAAATGATAATCGCCGTCCTGAAAGACCAGGGTCGGGCGGAGAGGCGATTCTTGCAGGTATAATTTACAACCCCCCCCGCCAATGACGGGGCATTCCCCCTGTCGTTACGGCAGGGGCAATAGGTGATATCGTGAAAACAGATCAAAAGAAGACGAAAATGGATAGATTCTTCTGGGCATTGACCCGGCACAGGATTTCCGTATTTGCGGCGCTGCTGATCATTACAGCAATCTTTATATATGGTGTTTTTCAAATTCGCGGGCAGGTCCTGCTTGGTGAAATGTTTCCCTACGATCACCCCTACCTGAAACTTACCGCACAATTTTCAAGGGTTTTCGGCAGCGGGGCATCCGGGGTGGTGGTGGCGGTCCAAGCCAAAAAAGGAGACATATTCAACCCTGCGTTTTTAAACAAGCTGAAGAAAATGACGATGGAGATGGAGCTGTGGGAAGAGGTCAACCGGAATTTGACGGTATCGATTGCCTCGCTGGCATCGAAGGCCGTCACGGCACGGGCCAAGGGTGAGATTACCGTAACGCCGCTCTACTATAATAAGACGCCGGAAACGCCGGAAGAGATGGAGATTTTGAAGAAGCGGATTTATACGTCTCCAGCCTATAGAGGAACCCTGGTATCCAACGACGGGACCGCGGCGATGATTTCAACGGAGTTCAAGGAAGACGTGCCGTATCCGCACGTTCACGACAAGCTTCAGCAGTTGGTAAAGGACTATTCGGATCAAAACACCTCCATCCACATCGTGGGATTTCCCTCACTGATGGGATGGATCTACAGCCTGAGAGGACAGATCCTTTTTATTTTCTTCCTCAGTGTCGTGGCCATGATCGGGGTTCTCGTGCTTATCTTCCAAGGCAGAGTGGTGGGCATGATTTCGGTGATGGGCAGCACCCTAATTCTTACCGCCTGGGGGCTGGGCTTCATCGGGTTTACCGGCATCAATTTCAGCCCCTTGCTTTATGTTATTGCCTTCCTCGTCGGCGCCAGGATGATCGGCAACGCGCATCAGATCGCCTACCGGTATTTCGAGGAACTCGACGCGTCGAAGGGAGACAAAAATCTTGCCTGTTATGAAACCATGCGGACGATGTGGGTCCCGAACGTTGCGGCCGTCGGCGCCGACGTTGCCGGGTTCGCCGTCCTTTTTATCGCGAAAATCGTTCTCATGCAGCACCTGGCCATTATCATGAGTTTCTGGATGGCGACCATCACGCTGACCGGTTTTCTGGTTCCCGTGTTGGCGAGCCTTCTGCCCTGGAAAGTCAACACCTCGGAATGGAACAAAGAGACGTGTCAGAATGACTGGCTCGCGCGCTCGATGCTGTTTTTCACCAGCTATTCCATTCAAAGCAAGGCCAGCCGCTATACGGTCGGGACCCTGATCTTTATCGTGACCATCGTAGCGGGATACCAACTGACACAATTGAAGATTGGCGATCCATCGCCCGGTTCCCCCATCCTTGCGGATGATCACAGATTCAACCAGGACCAGCGCATCATGAATGAAAAATTCAATCGCTCCTCCGAAAGCCTGGTTTTATATTACCAGGGTGAGCCCCAATCGGTTTCCGACCCGGTCGTGCTCAATACGTTTGAGGACTTTGGGCGATACATGAAAGAGCGCCTTCCCGACATTTATAAATCCTCCTTATCCTTCAACAACACGATCAAGTCGGTGAATTTGCTCTGGCATGACGCGGACGAGGCTTGGAATCAATTGCCGGTTCAGCCCCATGTGATGCGATTCTGCATAGGTTATGTCGTTACAAGCTTGGGTTCTAAAACTTTGAATCTGTTCATGGATGAATCCCGTCGATATGCTCAGACGATACTGTTTTTTGCAGATCATACATCGGATAACCTGATCAGAATCCGCGACGCATCCTATGATTATTTCAAGACGCATCCCGCGAAGATCGAAAAGGGAGAATTCAAGCTGGCCGGGGGAAGAATCGGGATGGAGATTGCGCTCAATGAAGCGATGAAAAAGTACCATGTCGTCATCGACCTGATGATTTACACGGCGCTGTTTGTGATCATGTCGCTCATGTACAGGTCGATAACAGCGGGCCTGATGCTGACGTTGCCGCTGATCCTGTCCAATGGCATCGCTGCCGCGTATATGGCCTATAAGGGCATGGGGCTTTCGATCAATACGCTTCCGGTGTTTGCTATCGGAGCCGGGGTTGGGATTGATTTTGCGATCTACCTTTACAGC
>JABDRH010000295.1 GCA_013041835.1 Desulfatitalea sp.
ACCCAAATCTGCGCCGGAGCCCGCACCTGCCCTTGATCTTGATCCTGGGCCGTGTCCAAGGCCGCCGCCAGTTCCTGAACCGGTTCCTGAGCCCCCCCTTTGCTCCGGCCATGCTTTTGCATTCAAGTTTTCTTCCTTGAGCATCTTCTCGTCCACAAGCGTGCCCGTATCGGTCCATATCTGGTCGCCTGTTGCGGAAGGCGCTCCCGCACCGCGGCCTCCGGATGCCGCAGGTGGCGCTTTTTGCGTCGGATCTTGAATAGCGGCAGGGACATCACCATCTATCTGGTTTTGCGCTTCCTCCAATGGCAGTGTGCCGGCCATGTCGGCTTCGATCATTCGTTGGGTGAAGGCGGCCGGATTGCTTACCAGGTTGGTGATATTCAGGGTTTGGGCGAACTCATCGGTGAGAACGCTTTCCAACAAAGAATCCATGAACCGCTTGCGTGTCTCCTGATCGTCGGAACCCAGTACAGGAGTGATTTGTTTTAAAGCATCCCTGGAGATGACCTGGTCGTCCTGGGTCACCTTTTTGAACACCACATGGTTGATGCGGATATTGAACACGCCTTTCTGCGTGAGGCTCTTTTTAAGCATATCGGCATTGGTTGATTTCGTCAGGCTGGCGAAAGTGTCGGCGAAACCAATCAGCTCGCTATCCGTCAGCCCCTGCTCGAAGGAGATGGATTGGAGATCATTGCTCTTGAACAGGGCTATGGACCGTGTGACGTTCAGGCGGGAATCGAGCTGTTCTTCATCGATATAGAATTGATCCCGATTGAGGATAAAGACCAGCGGTGAGATCTCCTCCAACAGCGGCGTCGCAACTTTAAGGACATCATCCACCGACTGTTTGATAAATGGATGATTGCTTTGGTACATCATGGAGCGATTCAACAAAAGGGCGAACATGCGGCCAAACAGGGCCAGTTGGGTTTTACGTGTGTTTTGCGCCATCGATTTTTCCTTCAGCCGGGGCGTTGGGTTTTCGTGGACGCTGCAAGTAGGCCTCGATGTCGTTGGCAAAATCCCGGCAGGTTGGATAACGCCGTTCAGCGTTGTAAGCCAAGGCTTTGAGAACGATGTCATTGAGATCACCATCCACAGCCGGATTGACCTGGGACGGCGTTTTGCTAAAGAGGCGATCCTGCAGCCGCAATTTGATCTTCAACAGTTTAACAGCCGAGTCGTAAGGCGGGTAGGGTAGTCCGCCACATAGCATCTCCATGAGCATAACGCCGGTGGCATACACGTCGGCCCTTCCGTCCACGATGCTGGATACGATTTGTTCGGGCGCCATGTAAGTGGGCGTGCCCACCAAAATCCGGCTGTCGTTGCTCGAGCTGCTGTAAGAACGGGCCACACCGAAATCGGTGATGATGGGCCGTTGGGAATGGCTTTCTATAAGGATGTTGCGCGGCTTGATGTCACGATGGACGATCCCCATGCGATTGGCATAATCCAGCGCATCCAGAATTTTAAGAACGATAGTCAGTGAAGTCTTTACCGGTAGCATGCGCTTGGAGGGCAATATGTGGCGGCGGGCTTTGTGAATATAGTAAGATAAAGATTTCCCCTTGATCAACTGCATGGTGAAAAAGAGAAAGTCATCGGTCTGTCCCACCTCGTATACCGGGATGATACACGGGTGGGAAAGAAAGGCCGCCGCTTCGGCCTCCTGCTGGAACAGTTCGGCCATCCTGGGGGTGAGCAGCACTTTGGGCAGAATTTTGACGGCGATCTGACGTTTCAGCGTCTTTTGGAAAGCCACGAACACCACCGACATGGCGCCGTTGTCGAGCTTTTTAAGCAGGCGTGACGTACCCACCGTTTGCCCCACCAAATGGTCGAAGTTCATGGATTTTATCGACGCCATACCCGAACTCCCCGATTAATCACCCTTTTCATTAGCGATGTGTATTATATTCGAGTATTTAATGCAACTTTGAGATCGTCTTGGCCCCTGCTTGATTCATTGATTGCCGAAGCCGTTCAAATCGCCACAATCCGGGCATTGCCAAGTAATACCGTTGCACGACATGCCCCACAGGTTCTCCTGCATGCATACCTGGCAAATTTCAAAACCGCAGCGGCAGCGCCAGCAAAAGGGGTTGGACTGACGGCAACAGTGGCAAATCTGATGGGCGGGACGGCGCCAGCGACGTTTGCGGTTTCTTTCCAGCACCCGAATCTCCTTGAGAGGCCGAACAAGCCCTTCAGTGTCAAATTTACCAGTAACGTTCAGGTCCGCTGCTTTGTCAACTATTGACTAGACCATGTCAGCTTGCCTGTTTGATATCGCCATACCGTTGCATCCGGTTGTCGTTTGCGGCCAACCATGTTAGGGTCTGCGCAAACGGCAACTGGACGCCATCAACATACAATAAGAGTGCCATGTCTTCAACCGATCCATCCCGGACGGACGAACCGTCCCGCCCGATCCTTTATCTCATCGACGGCAGTGCCTATATCTACCGCGCCTTTCATGCCGTGCGGGGATTGGTCAACGCCAAGGGGCTGCCGACCAATGCCGTGTTTGGGTTCACGCGCATGCTCATCAAATTGATGGAAGAACGCGCCCCTGAACACATCGTCATGTTTTTCGATGCCAAGGGGCCGACCTTCCGCCATGACATCTATGCCGCGTACAAGGCCAACCGTCCGCCCATGCCGGACGAACTGGTCGTGCAACTGCCTTACATCAAAAAGGTGACCCAAGGCTTCAACATCCCCATAGTGGAAAAACCTGGGTATGAAGCCGATGATCTGATCGGCACTTATGCCAAACTGGCCGAGGAACGAGGCTACCATGTGGTCATGGTCACCGGCGACAAGGACTTCATGCAGTTGGTGACCGATCGCGCCATCATATGGGACCCCATGAAGGATGAACGCATCGAGCAATCGGACATCCAAGCCAAGTACGATCTATCCCCCGGCCAACTCATCGACATGATGGGGCTGTCGGGCGACACCGCGGACAACGTGCCCGGCGTGCCCGGCATCGGCCCCAAAACGGCTCTCTCGTTGATCCAGCGCTTCGGTTCCATGCAAGCCTTGTATGACCGGCTGAATGACATCACAGCTAAGAAACAGCGCGACCGCCTGACCGAACATCAAGCCCAGGCTTTTCTCAGCCGTCATCTGGTGACCATCGATACCCAGGTGCCGCTGGATTTCGAACCGGATCGGTTGCAAGTCAAGCCACCGAATGCCGGCATGCTGACAGAGCTGTTCCAGGAGCTGGAATTCAGGCAGTTGCAGCAAAGCTTCCAGCAGTCCGGTCCCGAAACGGATACCCGCTACGAGGCCGTGATGGACCTAACGGCGCTGGATGCGCTGATCCAACAGCTCAAACAGTGCCGCCTAATGGCCATCGACACGGAGACCACTTCCCAAAATCCCATGGCCGCAGCCATCGTGGGCCTATCCGTGGCCTTTGAACCCAATGCCGCCTATTATATCCCATGCGGCCATCGTTACGTGGGCGCGCCCCGCCAGATCGGACTGGACCAGGTATTGGCGCGACTCAAACCCGTGCTGGAAAACCCGGATATCGCCAAAGTGGGCCAAAACATCAAGTACGACTGGCTGGTGTTCAATCGGCACGGTGCTGATCTGGCGGGAGTGGCGTTTGATACCATGGTGGCATCCTACCTGCTCAACCCGGCCAAGCGGGCCCACAATCTGGATCAAATCGCCCTGGATTTTCTCGACCATAAAAACATCACTTTCAGCGATGTGGCCGGCAAGGGCAGGGGGGCTGTTACTTTTGACCAGGTGCCGCTGCAGCAGGCCGTGCCCTATGCATGCGAAGACGCCGACATTACCCTGCGCGCCCATGCCGTGCTCAAACCGCAACTTGAAGCGCTGGGCCTCATGCCCTTGCTCGAAGATGTGGAAATGCCCCTGGTTCCGGTACTTCTTGCCATGGAAAGGACCGGCATCCGCCTGGACCAGGATAAACTGCACGAACTGGCCAAGTCTTTATCCCAGCAACTGCAAGTACTGGAAACCGATATTTATGCCATGGCCGGCGAGCGGTTCAATATCAACTCTTCCCAGCAACTGGGGCGTATTCTGTTCGAGAAGCTAAAACTGCCCACGGTAAAAAAGACCAAGAAAAAGACCGGATACAGCACCGATGTGGAGGTGCTCACCCGGCTGGCGGAGCAACATGAACTGCCGGCGTTTCTCTTGCGTCACCGCTCCCTGGCCAAGCTCAAATCGACTTATGTGGATGCCCTATTGGACCAGGTGGATCCAGTCAGCGGCCGCATTCACACCTCCTTTAATCAGACCGTGGCGGCCACGGGACGGCTGAGCAGTTC
>JABDRH010000300.1 GCA_013041835.1 Desulfatitalea sp.
ACCCAAAGGTGGGCGCTTTTTCTGTTGACGGCGGTATAAAAAAAAAGAAACTGTACGGACCCAAGTTTGCCCCTGCCTCACAACCAGGGAGACACAAATGACCGGGAGGATCACTTGAAAATTCTCACAACCATCAAGAAGGTAGTTGATGTGGAGCTGAACATCAACGTGGAAAACGGCGCCATCGTTGAAAACGGACTGCAGTATGTCATGAATGCCTGGGATGAAAACGCGGTGGAAGCCGCCGTCCAGCTCAAGGAAAAAAATGGCGCGGAAACCACCCTGGTGAGTATCGGCGGTGGGGAAGACAACACCAAAATCATCCGCAAAGGGTATGCCATGGGCATCGAAAACGGCATCCAGATCGATGACCCGGCCCTGGCCAATGCGGATTCCTTTGTTTTCGCCCGGGTGCTTCAGAAGGTGTATGAAAAAGGAGACTATGACCTGATCATCACCGGAAAACAGGCCCAGGATACGGATAACGGCCAGACCGGCATCATCTTGGCCGAGTATCTGGGGCTGCCCTGCGCCAGCAATGTCATTGCCATCGAGGTGGTGGACGACCGGCATGTCCGGGTCTCCCGGCTGGGGGATGCGGGAACCGAGATCCTTGAACTCGCGCTGCCGGCCGTGGTCACCGTGAGCGACAGTATCAACGAGCCCCGGCTGCCGGTCATGCGTGGGATCATGATGGCAAAGAAGAAGAAAATCGATGTCATGGACCTGGCCGGTCTCGGCACCACCATCGATGCGGTGGGGGGCGGCGCCCTGAAGTCCGAAATCATCGAATTCATGGTGTCGGAAAAACGTAGCGCCGGACAAAAATTTGAAGGCGATGCCGCCGAGATCACCGCACAGGTTGTCGCTCTGCTGGCCGGTGAGGCCAAAGTGCTGTAGGCGGTTCCCATTTGACACATTCTTATTTAAGGAAATCATATCATGGCTAAAGTACTCGTTGTGGCAGACATCAAGCAAGGCGTGCTCAAGGGCAGCACGGCCGAACTTTTATCCAAGGCCGGATCCATCGGCGCCCAAACCGCCGTCGTGGCCATCGGCAGCGGTGTGAACGCTTTACTATCCGACCTGATCAATGCGGGCTCAGACACGCAGTATATCGCCGATGATCCGAATCTGGCGATGTTTTCAGCCGGCCCTTACGCCGCCTGCGTGGTGGATGCCGCCCGGCAATCCAATGCCGATCTGATCTGGTTCGGATTTTCCGAAAGCGGCAAAGCGCTTGCGCCAAGGGTCGCGGCCCAATTGGACTGCGCCTGCGCGACGGAAATCACCGATATCACCCTGGCCGGCGGGCAGATCGAAATCACCCGGCCGGCCATCGCCAACAAGGTGCGGCAGCGGATCAAGGTCAATTCCGCACAACTGGTGGCGGTCGTCCGGGCCGGCGCCTTCGAGGCGAGGGAAGATATCACCGGGTCCGAGAACGTGGTGACGCTTTCCCCACCGGCCCCTGACCTCAAGGCCGTGATCAAGGAGCTCTTATCGGATGCCGGCGGTGACATCGACCTTGCCGATGCGGATATCGTCGTCTCGGTGGGACGGGGCGCAAAGGACCAGGCCGGTGTCACGCTTGTCAAGGCGCTGGCCGATGACCTCAACGCGGGTTTCGGCGCCTCCCGGGCCTTGGTGGACGGCGGTTTCATGGCGCACAACAAGCAGGTCGGGCAGACCGGTAAAATCGTCGCCCCCACGCTTTACATTGCCGTCGGGATTTCAGGGGCCATCCAGCATCTTGCTGGGATGAACGGTTCAAAAGCGATCCTGGCGATCAACAAGGACCCCGAGGCCCCCATCTTCAACGTGGCGGACTATGGGATCGTCGGTGACCTTTTCGAAGTGGTGCCGGTTCTCAGGGAAGAGATAAAGAAAGTCAGGGCATAACCCCTAACCCTTTTTCTTGTGATTCAAACTGCCCGTTTCTTCCGCTTCGGGGATGGGCATTGATGAGGCGATAATGAATCCTGTTATCATGTCCCTGCTGCTTTTGGCCGCGCTCACGGTGTTCGGCCGCACGATATATCGCAAGATCCGGTTGCTCATGGCGCTCGGCCCTGCCGACAGGACCAACCATCTGAAGGAGCGGCTGGCCGGCATGCTCATCCTGGCGGTGGGCCAGAAGCGTTTGGTAGGACGAGCCCGGGAAAGGGGCCCCGGCATTGTCCATGCTTTTATTTTCTGGGGATTTTGTGTCCTGTTGATTCGCAGCCTGAATATTTACGGAGAAGGATTTCATGAGGGGTTTCACCTGCCACTGCTGAACGACAAGCACTTGCTGGGCTATCTTTATATCGGGCTCAAGGATATCATGGAGGGGATTGTCTTATTGATGGTCCTCATCTCCTTTTACCGCAGGGCGGTGGTCAGACCCGAACGGCTGCACAATTCCTTTGAAGCCTACCTGGTGCTGGGGTTGATCGGCGTTTTGATGGTATCCGACTTGTTGTACGACGGGGCGCGCCACAACCTGATTCAGCTTTACGGCAACCCAGGCAATATCCACTATTTCAACAATCCGGCATATGGGTCCGAGTTTGCCTGGACCCCCTTATCGGTGGGCGCGGCCAGCCTTGTAGCGGGATGGGGCGCGAGTGCCAACGCCACTGTTCTAACAATTATGTTCTGGCTTCACGTGTGCACCCAACTGGTCTTTTTAAACCTTCTCCCCCTGGGCAAGCATTTCCACGTCATCACCGCGCTTCCCAATGTCTTTTTAAAAAGCCTGGGGTACCCCCACGAAAAGCCCCGGCTGCTGGCGCTGGAGGACGAAGCCGCCTGGGAAGAGGAGTCCCTGGGAATCAACCACATCCATCAGCTCAACTGGAAACAGGGTCTGGACCTGTTCACCTGCACCGAATGCGGGCGGTGCAAGGAGGTGTGCCCGACCCACATCACGGAAAAGCCGCTAAACCTGTTTGACTTCAACAACCGGCTGAAGCACGAGCTGCTGGAAAACGCCGACCCGATCATCGCAAGGGCCAGGCTCACCGCCGCCATGGGGCGGACCGAGGATACGCAGCGCATTGAACGTCTGAAAGAAGAAGCCGCCGGGCTAAACAGCCAAAAGCCGCTCATCGGAGAGGTGATCGCTGAAGATACCCTATGGGCCTGCACGACCTGCCGGGCCTGCGAGCAGGTCTGCCCGGTGACCATCGAACACGTGCCCAGGATCATTGCCATGCGTCAGGGCCAGACCCTGATGGCGGAATCCTATCCCAAGGAGCTTAACGCCGCCCTGAAAGGGCTGGAGCGAAACGGCAACCCCTGGGGCATCGGGTATGACAAACGGGCCGACTGGGCCCAGGGGCTGAACGTTAAAACCATGGCCGAGGCGCCCCAGGCCGACTACCTCCTGTGGGTGGGGTGCGCCGGCGCCTTCGACGACCGGACCAAGAAGGTTACCATCAGCCTGGTGAAAATCCTGCAAAAAGCGGGGGTCCGCTTCGCGATTCTGGGAGTGGAGGAAAAATGCACAGGCGACTTCGCCCGGCGTGCGGGAAATGAAATGATGTTCCAGATGATGGCCGAACAGAACATCGAAACCTTGAACCGCTACCATGTCCAAAAGATCATCACCGCCTGTCCTCATTGCCTTAACGCCCTCAAGCACGATTACCCGCAGATGGGGGGCCATTATGAGGTAATTCACCACGCCGAGTTCATCCACGGTCTCGTCAGGGAGGGAAAGATCTCGCTGAGTGCGTCCCTGGAAGGTGATCTGACCTACCATGACCCCTGCTATCTCGGACGGTATAATGAAGTGTACGATCAACCGAGAGCGATCCTGGGCGCCCTTTCCAAAAACGGTGTCAAAGAGCTTCGGCGGCACGGCCGGGAAAGCTTTTGCTGCGGCGCCGGCGGAGGGCGGATGTGGATGGAAGAGACCATCGGCAAACGAATCAATCTCGAGCGGTCGGAGGAAATTATCGGCCGGCGGGTATCCAACGTGGCCGTGGGTTGCCCCTTCTGCCTGACCATGATCGAGGACGGCATGAAAGAGCTGGACAAGCAGGAGGATATCAGGACCCTGGACATCGCCGAACTGGTGGAAAAGCATATGCGTTGAAACACGAAGCGCCGAAGATGTTTGGATAGATGCCCCCAATGCTGGAGCAACTGGAGGAGATCGGCATTGATATTTCCTCCTGAGAACTCAACCACCTGATCATCGAAGAAAAAGAGCCTTTTCACCAAAAAAAAGACCGCATCCTATCCGCAGGCCTTCAGGCCTATGTCAACGTGGACGATACAAGCGCCCGGCACAGAGGCAAAAACGGCTATTGCACCCATATCGGCAATGAATATTTTTCCTGATTCGGGAGCACCGAAGGAAAAAGCGATTGCATTATCATGGATAGTGTGAGAGCAGTCTGTGCTGCTTCAACATAACATGCAATTCGGCATATATTTTTTCTTCGATTGGACTGATTGGCAAGCCCTTGGAATCATTCCCAAGAAATCGGGTGGAAGAGGCTTCCCGGCTTGGCCTTATGGTTTTTCTATAATTCTTATCCGTATCACTGCAATTATGTTTGAAAACACAATAAATTATAGAGAGGTGAAAAATGATTCGCAAAATGAGATGGTTGGCTTCACTGTCCCTTTTCTGTACCGTTTGGGTGGGGTTTCCCCTAAACAATCCGGCTTACAGCCAAAATAATGATATTTTCTTCAATGGGCGCGAACAATTCGGGCTTTTTCTACAAAGCGGTCCAATTTTTAGCGGCCCTCGGCTTCAGCCGTGGATTTGTACAACACAACACGCTGGACTGGGCGAACCGATAGATGATCAATGCAACACACAATCCAAGTTCGATTTCTTTTACATGAGCGTAGCAACCGGCGCTTTCGAACCTTACGATCCGTCAACCCCCCCTGACGAGACGGATGTCGTGATGACCACAAACGACCGCAACGTTACCGTAAGATACATCGTGCGTCTTGAAACAGGCACCCTAAATCGATCCATCTTTCAGATTGCCGTGCTTTACGATCCGGAAACCGGCCAGTCCGCTTGGAACCGGAAGGTTTATATTCCCTTGGGAGGCGGATTCACACATCGGCATAGCCAAGGCCTGTTGAATACTTTTTTCCCGGCGGTGGAAATACTGAATGACATGGCGCTAAAGCGGGGTTTCTTGGTCACAAAGTCGTCTTTTTTGCAAGCGTCGACCAACATGGACTGGGTTCGAGGCGCGGAAACCCTGCTAATGCTCAAAGCGCATATCAAAAAGCATTATGGCCCGATTCGTTACACGTTCTCATCGGGAGCATCCGGCGGTTCAATGATGCAAAACTATATTGCCAATAGCTATCCCGGCTTGCTTCAAGGCATTATTTTGATAGCCGAATTTACCGATTATTGGGGGGAGCCGTCGCATGAGGTGCCGGACTGTATTTCACTGAAAAATTATTATGACAATACATCTCCTTCGTTGTGGACAGATCCGGCGCAACGAATTGCCGTGAATGGGCACCAGGACGAGTCTTCCTGTTCTTTCTATGCCAATGTATTTCAGCAACTTATGAATCCGTCAACAAGCGCGGCCGGACCTGAAATACCGCCGGAGCTTTTGTATGACGCGGTGACAAACCCTGAAGGAATGCGGGGTTCAATGCAAGATTACCAGGTCAATTACTTTGGGCGCAGGCCGGAAAGTGTTTGGACCCCGCAAGAACAAGCAGCCGGATTCGGATTTGCGCTGAGTTTATACGATAACATCGGCGTTCAGTATGGACTTAAAGCACTGTTGGACGGCGTAATTAGTGCTCAACAGTTTGTTGATCTAAATGAGAAAATTGGTGGCATTGATATTGACTTCAATTTGGTCCCAACCAGGCATCAGCAGGATCCGGGAGCGGCCGAGCTCGCTTACCGCATGGGCAAGCTCAATGATGCCAGCCAATTAGATAAAGTGGCCATTCTCAGTGTTAGGATGCCTGATGTTGATCCGATCGCGAGCCACAGCTTTGTACACGGCTTCATATTGAGCGACAGGTTGATGGCGGCTCATGGTACAACGGATAATCGTGTATTATGGATTATCCCTGAATTCGAACAGGTTTCACGGCATGAGCTGTCTTTTGTTCAGATGGATAAGTGGCTTGCCAATATTAAAGCAGATAAGAGATGGTGGATACCGCTTTCGAAAAAAATAATTAAAAATAAGCCACAAGAGTTGGTTAGTGGATGCTGGGCGCCCGAAAACGCTGGAAACATCACTTTGGAGAATCAGGTGAGTGGCGTTGAGTACTGCACGGAAACCTGGTATCCGGTATCGGCCACGCCGCGCATCGTTGCTGCTTCCGGAAGCCGCGCTCCGGCATTTGTGACGAAGTGCCAGTTGAAGTCTCTTGTACGTTCTGACTATCCAGTCACTTTCACTGATGACCAGTGGGCGCGCTTGGAAGCGACCTTCCCAACAGGCGTATGTGATTGGGAAAAACCCGATGTGGCGCAAACGCCCTCAATACCCTGGCTTGATTACACCAATGGACCGGGCGGAGAACCTATCCTTTCACGTTTCAAAAGAAAACTTTAAAATCTCTCCGCATTGACCCTTGAAGAAGATGAGGGCTTGGTTCTATGTTCGCGCACGCTCGACATGAACCAATCTATGATTCGAAGCATCCCATTGACGTAATGTCACATACTGGTGTTTCCCAGCTTTCGAATCAAGTGGGCGAAGTTAGAACCTAGCCCCTTACCGCGTGGTCCTGGAACCCGGCCATGGCTGGGCCGCGCGGGTAAATGACGACACGGGCGAGCCCCTGATGCCCGCCGGCGTGGAACCCGAGCCCGAGCTGGACAACCTTCTGATCCAGATCCATCACCTCCTGGACGACCTGGTGG
>JABDRH010000304.1 GCA_013041835.1 Desulfatitalea sp.
CGGTTTTGACAGCAAGGAAGAGGAGCGCCACGCCTTCCGCCAGGATGTGCAAAAAGAATACGCCACGCAAACGCTGCCCCAGGAAGTGGGCAGCGGCGGCAAAAATCTCGAAGAGTCCCATCTTTTCGCCAAGCTCAACGTGCGCTATATCTACAACATTAAAGAGAAGGTCCTGGACCCTTTCCTGGACAATGAAAACTTTCGCCGCGCCATCAAGGACTACGACGAAGAGGATTTCAAAACCTACGACCGAAAGATCCGGAACGATGTCACCTACCTGATGAACAATCTGATTGACAAATACCGCTACACCCCACAAGGCGCCAAGGCAGTATGTATCTATGTTATCGACAACGATCTGGCCAAGGCCTTTAAAGCCTCCTAAAGACAGCCGCTGTGCCGAAGGAGAGAAATCTGCTCAAGATCAAATCACAAGAAAGATGGCATAAACTTTTATATAAACTGCAAGGGGGGGGGGATAGCGCATTGTATACACATAAATTTCCGCTTTTCATCATACACATTGTTTTAATTTGTCTCGTAAGCCTGCCATCGGCGATGGCCAATGCGTCTGAACTGATCAACATCGCCGCTCCGCTACCGCATGAAAAACAGTATGAAGACACGGTTGAAATCGTGGTCCTGCCGAGTGCGCCGGCAGACCCCGCCACGTTTCGGGCCTGGCTCAATCATCAAGAAATTACGGATCGGTTCGAATGGGTTGCCGGACAATTTCGTGCCGTGGTGGGTGCACAAGACGGACTGCGCATCTTTTCCGAACAGATCTCCACCACGCGTGATGAAAAAGGGGTCTGGTTCATCAAAGGCGATGGAAGATCTCTTCGCTTTAAAAAAGGCATGAATCTTTTGAGCGTCTTCATCAAGGGCACTTCGAAGAAGCGGTGCATGAAAAGATGCGTCTTTCTGGTCGACCAAAGCCTGTATCATGCCTTCGAGGCGATGGGCTATGCGGTGGCCACGGATCGACTTTGGCAGGCAGAGATCTATCGGCGTTCCGCCCGTGGTACTTTGGCCGAGATCTTCGGGCCAGACATGCTGGAAACCGACGCCCACATGCGCACCACCGGCTACAGCGAGCAAGAACTGGAAACGGGTCTTAACGCGCTGAGCCGGCAGGAACGCGCTGTTATCAGCGCCTACGCCGCCGGTTTTAACCGTCGCATCGATGAAGTCCGAAATGACCCGGGTCAACTTCCATTTGAGTTTGTTACGATGGGGTTCAGCCCGGACGATTGGAATGGGATGGATATTTTGGCTTGGGGCGCGCTAACGCAAAGACACTTTGATCTAGAGGCCCTGGATCAATCCCAGATAAGCAACAGCGTGCTTTTGCAGTATCTGATGCAAACCTTTCCCGATTATTATCAAGGCATGTTTGAAGACCTCCGGTGGCATAACGACCCGGCAGCGCAAACTTACATTGGGCCCCAAGAGGCCTTGCTTCCCCGCCAGGCCCTTGGCCTGAGGTCTGGCCGAAACGGGTATCTTGACCATCGAACAGTGCTACGGGCTGATCTGAAAACGGCCTGCAAGAAAATGAGGTCTGCCAAGGCAAATGTCTTGAAAACGCTTCGGAGAATCAATGCTTTCATCAAAATGGGCAGCTACGCCTGGGCGGTATCCGGCAAAAAAACGGCATCCGGCAACCCTATTTTATACTCCGGACCCCAGATGGGTTTTTCCGTTCCATCCACCCTGGTAGAGGGCGACATCCGCGCTGCGGGGATCAACGTTTCCGGTATGGCCATCCCCGGCATTCCGGGCATTATTGTCGGCCGTACCCCGCATCATGCCTGGTCCCTGCAGGTCGGCCACAGTCACTCTACCGATTATTACATCGAGTCACCGGAGGCGGTTTATCTGGATCGCGTGGAGGTAATTCGGGTGGCCGGCCAGGCGGATACGCTTTTGCCGGTTTATCGCACGGCAAGAGGCCCTATTGTCAATCCGACTCCCTACCACGACAACACATCCGATCCGATCATTTCCTGGCGCTATGCCCACTGGGGGCACGAATTCAATGTGGCCGGCGCTTGTCTTAAGATGAGCCAAGCCAAGAGTATCGATGCCTTCGGAGAAGGCATCGAGATGTTGGCCGTCAGTCAACATGTCTGTTATGCCGACCGATTCGGCAATATTGCTTACTGGATGTCCGGCCGTGACCCGGTGCGGCCGGAGGGTGGCGAATACCGCCTTCCCCAGGGCCTTTTGGCCGCCCCGCTCGACTGGGACGATGATATCCTCAAACCCCGTTCACACGGCCGCAACCCTGAAAGCGGGTTCTTCGGCGGCTGGAACAACAAAAGCAACCCCGGCTATGGCAGCGGTTTTAACAGCACAGAAGATATTTACGGGCCGTTTCACAGGGCACATCTAATCGAGTCCTTTCTGCAGGGTTCGCAAGAGCTGACTTTTGAGCAACTTCGTGATTTTGCATTGAATATTACCACAACCGATTCCTTTCCCTATATTTACGATCTTTCAGTGGTGCCCCCCTCCGCCCAGGCTGCCGGCAATCCGTGGCTGTTTGTCGCGGACAGCTTTACGCAAGCCGTACAGGCCGCAGGCATGACACCGGAACGGCATTTTGCTTTGGAAACTTTGAAGACCTGGGACGGCCATTCCATTGCCGGCGGTCCCGGGTCATGGGCGGGTGGGAAATACCGCAGCGGGGCATGGGTCCTGATCGATAACTGGTTGCGTGAAGTGATCCGACTCACGTTTGAAGATGAATTGCCAATAGACCTGGATGAACACGGCGTGTCGAAAGAGACCTACATGGGGTCCAGCCAATCTTTGTTGTTTAACGTTATCCTTCATGCGCTTCAGACCGATGATTCAGGCATTATCAACACCTATGACTGGTTTTCCAACCGCTTAAACCCTGATGCCCCCCAGAACGCTGACGACATCATTGTCGCTGCGCTGGACCACGTCATGGAGGCTTTTGGCGGCGCGATTCCGGAAGACGTTCCACGCGGTGAGATTGTCTACTATCATGATATTCTGGGTGAACTTTGGCGAAGCCCCTATTCCTACCGTTCCACCTACGCCCAAATCGTAGAGATGGGACCCATGGGTCCGGTTCGCATTGAAAGCATGTTCCCCCTGGGAGAATCCGGAAATATACTGATGGGGGCAGATGGAGGTCCAATATTTGACCCCCACTTCTTCAGCATGACACCCATATTCGATACCTTTGCACACAGACCGTTCCCCGTTTTTTTAAATCGGCGGCCCTACGGAAAGTGAGAACGAAGCACCAGCCGTCAAGATCATCAATCGAAACCTCGTATTCGCAACTGCCGCGGATCGACTATCAGAACCCATAAGGGCGCGGTTCGCCATACGCGATGCCGTCAGAGCGGGGAACCGCGCCCGAAAACAGTTCCAAAGGACCACCATGCTCTCGTTTCAGTGAAGCTTGGCCGTATTTTCCGTCAGTTTCGCGCACCGTCACCTGTCAAAGCCCGACGCCAATCCTGAAATAATCCAATCAATTTTTGTCATCCCCACTTTACATTATAGTTTATTACATTATTATTTGCATAATGTTTTTTTAGTAATGCATCCAGCCGGTCCGAACAAAGCAACACCCGCGCACCGGCATGAAAGGAGTGTCAAAAATGGGAAAAATTATTGGTATTGATTTAGGAACCACCAATTCGTGCATCGCCGTTATGGAAAATGGCGAGGCAAAGGTCATCAACAATCCGGAGGGCGGGCGCACCACGCCGTCCATTTACGCGATTTCGGAAAACGGCGAACGTCTGGTGGGACAGATCGCCAAGCGGCAAGCCATCACCAATCCGAAAAACACGGTGTTCGGCGTCAAGCGGCTGATCGGACGCAAGTACGACTCACCCCAGGTCCAAAAAGACAAGAGCATCCTGCCCTACGAAATCGTCCAAGCGGCCAACGCGGATGCACACATCAACTTGAGAGGCAAAAGCCACAGCCCGGCGGAAGTGTCATCCCATATTCTCGCGGCCCTGCGCATGGCGGCCGAGGAGTACCTCGGCGACACGGTAACCGAAGCGGTGATCACCGTGCCGGCCTACTTTGACGACAGCCAGCGCCAGGCCACCAAGGACGCCGGCCGTATTGCCGGACTCAATGTACAGCGCATTATCAACGAGCCCACCGCGGCATCGCTGGCTTACGGCCTGGACAAGCGCAACGAGGGTACCATTGCCGTATTCGACCTGGGCGGCGGCACTTTTGATGTTTCCATCCTTGAGATCGGCGACGGCGTCTTCGAAGTCAAGGCCACCAATGGTGATACGCATCTGGGCGGCGAAGATTTCGACCTTCGGCTCATCGGCTACCTGGCCGATGCGTTTAAAAAGGATCAGGGCATCGATCTTCGCAAGGACCCCATGGCATTGCAGCGACTCAAGGAGGCGGCTGAAAAGGCCAAGATGGAGCTGTCCAGCACCTTGGAAACGACGGTCAATTTGCCATTCATCACGGCCGACGCCAGCGGCCCCAAACACCTGAACATCAAGGTCACCCGCAGTCGGCTGGAGGGGCTCATCGCAGACCTGCTCGACAACCTGGAAGGCCCGTGCCGTACGGCCGTGCAGGATGCCGGGATCACCACCGACCAGATCGATGATGTGATTCTGGTGGGCGGCATGACGCGCATGCCGGCCGTTCAGGAACGCGTGGCCAAGATTTTCAGGAAAACGCCCAACAAGGGGGTCAATCCCGATGAAGTGGTCGCCATGGGCGCCGCCATCCAGGGGGCCGTTATCCAAGGCGACCTAAAGGACGTGCTGCTGCTGGATGTCACCCCACTTTCGCTGGGAATCGAGACCCTGGGCGGCGTGATGACCCGGCTGATCGAAAAGAACACCACGATCCCGACCCAAAAGAGCGAACGCTTCTCCACGGCCGAAGACAATCAGCCGGCGGTGACCGTACACGTGCTCCAGGGTGAACGCGAAATGGCACCGGACAATAAAAGCCTGGGACGCTTTGAACTGGTTGGCATTGCGCCGGCGCCAAGGGGAACACCCCAGATCGAAGTGACCTTTGACATCGACGCCAACGGCATTGTCAATGTATCGGCCAAGGATATGGCCACGGGCAAGGCCCAATCCATCCGCATCACAGCTTCCAGTGGATTGAGCCGGGAAGAAATCGACCGTCTGGTCAAGGATTCCGAACTGCATGCCGCCGAAGATCAAAAGAAAAAGGAACTGGTCCAGGCGCGCAACGAGGGCGACGCCCTTGTCTACTCAGTGGAAAAATCCATCCAAGAGATGGGTGATCGGCTCGATGCGGCCAGCCGCGGCCAGGCCGAGTCCGCCATCTCCGAACTAAAGCAGGCCATGAACAGTGAAGATGCGATCCGCATCCGCAAGGCCATGGAACGTCTCAATCAGATCGCCCACACCATGGCTCAGGCCGCCTATCAGCACCACGCGCAGGGCAGCAGCGATGGGCAGCCCCATCAAGCGTCGGGTCAACCCCACAGGCGACACCATCGTGATGATGATGATGTGGTGGATGCGGACTTCGAGCAGGTGGCATAAAATACGATGAATAGATGCAAGGCCGGATGGGGTATGATCCGGCCTTTTTTTCCTGCGCCCTTACCGTAATTCCATTAAAAATGGCCCGGTCATCCCTACCACCAACGGGGATTGTCGTCGATGAAGGCCATGGCGGCCTGGAATTTTGGATAATCGGAATCATCCTGGGCTTTCAAGAGCCCCCAACGGCCGTAGATGCTTTGACCGCTGACCAGGCTGAACAGCGCAAACAACTGGCCGTCCACATCGTTTCGCCATTTGTCAAGATACGTGGTATACAGCTCGCCCATGCGCGGATCGTCGTTGGCCAGGTTATAAATCTCCTGTGCTCCGGCGCTTGCACTGTCGTTGCGGATATGTTGGCCGCCTTCGTAGGCGATCAATTCCACACCGTGCACTCGGGCCGCATCGCCGATCTCTTCGGCGCTACCCAGCGTATCGTCGATACTGGCCTCGCAGATATCCAGCAGGGCAGTGACAGACCCGGGGTCCAACGGCGGGTTGCCGCAAAAATAGGGGGCAACGGCCCAATAATCCGCCTGCTCGATAGCCAGACGGCCGGTTTGGGGATCCACCCAACCCATCATGCGTTTGGCCCACCACGGGCTGTTTTGAGAAGCAATCACCCGTACCAAACCCTGGCGGCCCGTTTCGGCGAATACCGTTTCGAAGATGTCGAAGATTTCCACACTGCGTCGGCAGTAAAACCGGTCGGCAGCATCCCGGCCGGTGCCCAATCCAGCGGCTTCACCCTGGTTGCGCGCGTAATTGTACTGCTCAAAGCCGCCATTCCACACTTCGTTGGAGTACTCCACATAGACTTTCAGCCCCGGATCGAGCTGGTCGCGCACCAGGGTGGCGAAACGCGCAACATAATCGTCTGTTGCCAGATGAGGGATGTTGAACCAAGGATTGGCGGACGCCTTGTTGGCAAGGGCGACAAGGTATTCCAGGGCGACCCCCTTTGCCGTGCCTTGCAGAGCGTCGGTGGTTAAGGGCCGATCGACCCAGTCACGCTGGGTGGAGCCGTTGGTTCTCATCAGGTCCATAAACCGCAACGTGTTGAAGCGCTTGATTTTTTCGATGAATTGGGGATGGAAGATCTCCTGTTCGAAAGTGTCTTCATAGTCTTCGTGAACAATCTTCATATTTTTTACCGGATCTGTCGCATGGATAGCTCGGTAGGAAAGCACAAAGCCGTTATTCGATGGCGAGACATCCAATACCAAACGTCCGGGAACACAGAGCGTCTCATTTAGCGTCGCATCGTTTGGCATGGGACTTCCGTCCGCATCCCAAATCGTGGTTCGGGTAAAAAATTCGGCCTCACCTTCGTAAAGCACGATGTAGCGCCCCGGCGAATAGTGCCCGTCCAAACCGGTATTGAGGAATAGCCCGACATCGCCCGACAGGACCCAGCCGCTTTGGTCGGTGGGACCGTTGGTTGCCGCATAGGCGAAACCACCGCCCTGTTTGGTTTGATCCAGAAAGGTCCATTGCCGTGAGTAATACGTGACCGAAGCCAGATTGATCGCCAACGGCGAATCATCGTTGATGTCGGCAGCGTCGGGCGTTGGATCGTGTGCATCCGCCGCACCGTCATCGCCGTTGGCTACATCGTCGTCCGGCGTGGTATCTCCCACCTCGTTGTTGTTGCCCGGATTATCGATGGCCGGTGGGTTGCTGCCTGCGCCGCAGGCATTGAACAATAGAAGCATGAGTCCCAGAATGAGGGGCAAAAGGAATGCGTTTTTTTTCGTCATGATGCCGTCCCTGTCGAAGCGATGAATAACAGTGGCTCCAAAACCGCCTGGAGGTCTGCCCGGCGCGGGATTGCGCGGGGAATCGGCTTTTGAAGCAATATCCGCTTTTTCCGTTTAAACGAAATGACTTATAGCAAGGTATGTACCATGCGTCGGTCAGTGCGCCGTTGCTTTTCTGGAAGGCGGACCCGGACGGTTAGTGCACATGCGGCTCAAGTCCGACTTGACGGTTTTACCAAACTGAAATTGCCGGTTCTAATGAAATTGTAAAATTGTATCCAAATGGTTACCATCCATGCACGTTCGCATACAGTTTGGAGAGGACAAGTCTTCCGGCATATGCCTGCGACTTTCGAACCCTATGACACCGGGTTCAATCAAAAAGATGGCCGCCTGGAAGGCGCGGCCATCTTGTTTATGAACGCCTGCGAGACGGCGCGCCGTCGGCAGCGCTATCCTTTTACCCCGAGCAGGTCCTTGAACCCCATGCCTTCGAGCATTTGGGCCTGAATCTGCTCCGCCGCCCGGTTGATGTTCATAGGGCCTTCGCCGCCCAAAAGAGGATCCACCACTGTCCGCAGGGGGCGCCGGCCCGGGGCGGTTTCGATCAAGTGCAGCACCGCGTCGGCCACATCTTGGGGATCGGGGGCATTTTCGCCTTTTAAAGTATTGCCGAGGTTCTGCCACATGGTGTCGGGCAGACCGGCCAGGTCACCGTAACTATCGATGCGATCCTGATCCTGGCCGCCGATCATATTGGTCATAAAGTGTGTGCCGAAAGCGCCCGGCTCCACGATCACCACATCCACGCCCGTTCGGGCCAGCTCATAGTGATAGCTCTCGCTCAAGCCCTCCAATGCGTATTTCGAGGTCGTATAGGCCGTGGCAAAAGGCACCACAACACGGCCCATAATACTTGAAATATTGATGATCAGCCCCTTGCCGCTTTGGCGCATGCCCGGCAGGACGGCACGCATGACGCGATGCACACCGGTTACATTGACATCGAGCTGGTGATTCAGTTGCTCGGTGGTGACTGCTTCCATGAATCCGCCCAATCCGTACCCGGCGTTGTTCACCACCACTTCCACGCTGCCCATGGCCTCCGCGGCCTGTTCAACGGCCCGGCTCACCGATGCTTCGCTGGTGACATCCAGTTCGAATAGATGGAGCCGGCCCGGTATTTGCCCCGCCAGTGCTTTGAGACGCCGAGCGGCATCTGCATTTTTCCCGTTCAGCTCACGCATGGTGGCTGCCACGGCATATCCTTTTTGGAGTAGCGTTCTGGCGATCAATTCGCCGAAACCGCTGCTGGTGCCAGTGATAAGTATATTCTGCATGGTTGCCTCCCTGGTGGTCGACCTATGATTTTACGTGTTGTTATCCCCGGCCATCGCGATCGATTTGCACCTCAATATATTTGACCGGTCGTTTCATATGTCAATGAAAGCGACATGCGATTTCCCTGGCAAACTCGGCCCACCCGCTGTCGCTTCCCATAAGCTCCAGACAAACTCAGTCGCATAGCGCAACGCCGCTTCACTCCTTTCCCTGCCCAGGGCCGCCATGGACGCGCCGATCCAGAAATCCGCGTTGAAACGGAAATAGTTTCGTTCGTGCGGCAAATGATATAAAGAACGATCAGATGGTTGGTGTGAACAATATCGGAGTTGAGTTGCGCTACGGCGACCCGAAGCACACGAGTGAACCCCAATGTTGCAAAAGCCGGATCTGGAGTCCTCCGGCTTTCCCGAAGAGTAAAAAAGATGGCCTGCACTCGACCCGATGCTCACCACCATTTGTCAAATCCTCTTAAATGGTGCCCACATTCGGTATTATCAACACCTGCAAGCGTCTATTTCCTTTCGGCCATCTCTTTTATGCAACATTAGGGTATTCTCAGTATTACATCCTTGCGGGATCTTGAACACGGCCTCTTGTTATTCAGTTAAATTCTACAGGTCGCTTCGGAATATTTGACGCCGAAACAACTATTGATGAAGTACCCTAGCATAATTAACATTAGCATTGTCCCTATCATACATACCTTCCTTTAGCTTCTCCCACCACGTCTATTCTCATAACCACAGTCTAAACGCCGGTCGGGATTGTCACACGTAAAATTTGCTTTGCGGGTATCCGTGTGTCCTTCATTATTGTTGTCAATAGTAGTCCTGAGTCTTGTTCTCCGCCATAATGTCACCTCTGATTTGCTTATTTCAGATAGTTGCTTTCTTATGTCCTGTTTGACTAAAGTTAACACATAAAAATTGGTCGACAATGTGAGCCAATTGATTGAATGGTGGCAGGCCGAAACTACCACATAAAGGACACGCCCATTGCCTCGTTCGTTTTCAGATTCATCGTTTTCTCCTGCATATCTATCATTTCCCGGACGTGGCAAGCCGCACGTGGAATAGGTGCCCAGATTGGTATAAGCGCCACTTCTCAGAAAGTATTCCATCACAAGCCCCATCCGCTCGAATTCGTGAATCTGCTCCCATATGCCAATGGCTTTGGTCGGGAACCATCGATTGGAGAAAGTGACCACGAAAACGCCGCCAGGCCTCAGCACCCGAGCCAAATCCTTGAAAACGGCCAGCGGCTGGATCAAGTATTCTACGGAGGCAGTGCAGATGGCGGCATCGTATGATTCGCTTGCATAGGGTAACGTTGGATCGGTATTCAAATCGTGAACCCGATTGTCCGATAGCACAGGGTTGTGCTCCAATTCGGTTCTGTTCATACCCAGCCGGCTGACCTTTATGCGATGAATCTTTTTCGGCAGGTGTGAAACCCAACTGCCCATCAAATCGAGCACCTTCATCCCGTCCGCGATAAACCGTTCATATAGTTGGGTTGCGACATCCCTGGCGGTCTTATCCAAATGTTGAACCAACCGCGGTGAATCGTAAAATTTTGCATCCCATTGTTGATCCTTTCGAGAATACGAGTTACCACTAAAAAAATCAGTGGGGTTACCATCCCAACGCGCCTGCATACCGGGACCGTCATTGAGCAAACCCACCCAATCGACACTGCTGCCGCCTCGCTCGATCTGTTTGGGGACAATCCGCCCGGCGGTCATGGAAAGAGCACGTTCAGACCTGGTCAGAGGGTGGTTTGTATCCACTATCATCGGCCCGTTGTTGACACCAACGCATCGAAAAGGCTGAAGGCGAGTAAAGGTAAGCATAAGGGTGGACCAAGGCGATGTGGGATGGATAGCGGCAAACTGGTAGGCCGACCCCCTTAATTAGGATATCGGAAGGAGGTCGCTAAGCAGAGTGGCACAAAAAAGTTTTGATTAGGTAAACAGATGCAAGGTTGGATGGGCTATGATCCGGGCTTTTCTTTTTGCCTTTCGTCAGCTTGCCGCAATTCCATTAAAGGAAACGAAAAACAATACCGATAGCCAGTAGGGTTGCCGGTGCCGCGCCGCGGAAAAAGCGCTGATGCCAAGGCAATCAAAACGGTGAACCGGAAATGCATAGTCATCCATTAACTCTGAAATTTCGCGGGCCGGATCAATCCTTGGAATCGTCATTTCCGGCGCACTATTTTCAGCAGAGCCTGTTTCAGGCACGCACGGTGCTGCTGCTGGCAGCGGTGTTGATCATCTGCCTGCCCATTTTTGACAACATTCATGGTCCCGCGCACAAACCCATCTCCCAGGTCATCGGCTGGGGCGGGATGGCTTGTCCGGTCATGCTCATTATCGTATTTGGATTGACCTTTACCCGAAATGCACAACGCCTGTTTCAACCGGCCATGGGCATGGGTGCGTTAGTTGTCGGTCTTTGCGCCATCGCTATGATCATGACGGCACCGGGACCGATTCAGCCTATATATCTTTACGGAGCGGCGCCGGTTTTTTTTGCGCTATATACCCTGCTGCGCCTTCGATTCATCTTAGCGGTATCGGTTTTTTTCATGCTGATGGCCGCTTTTACAACCTGGGCCATGGTCAGCGGTGACTACCCGGGGGACCGGCTGATCTCCGGCATTGCTTGTCTGCTCATGAGCAATGTGTTCGGCGTCATTGCCTGTTATGCCATCGAGTGGGGAATCCGAAACCAGTTTGTTTTCTTGCGGGCCGTGCAAGCCCGGGAAGCGGATCTGAATACGGCCAGCAAGGCCTTGGAAAAACAGTTGGCGGATCGTACCGCGGAGTTGACCCAAACCAATCAACACCTGGAAATGGAGACCCAAAAGCGCTGTACCGTGGAAAAGGCGCTGAAAGAGAGCCGAATTCACTATCGTCGCATGGTGAACAGTGTGACCGACTACATACTGGTGCATGATCTGGACGGCGTCATTCTCGAAGCCAACTACCAGATGATCGCCGGCCTGCGCTACAGCCAAAAGGAGCTCACCGGCAAAAACCTGAGCGAATTGATGGATTCTGAAGAACAGCCCTTTTTAGCAAATTGCCTCGCGCGCCTGCGAAAAGGCGAGAAGGTCAGTGGTTCCGGTACACTCGTGTCAAAAGAGGGTCAACGGCACCTGATCAAGTTCAGCAGCTTACCCGGCCGCCATGCACAAAACGGGAAAAAAGTCTACTGCCTGGCCCGGGACATCACCGAACATCGACATATCAAACATGCCCTTGCTGAAAGCCAGGCACAATGCAATGAAATCTTCAAAACCGCCATAGCCGGCATGATGATCGCCCACAGAACCACCCATCGTGTGGTGGAGGCCAATCCGGCCGCGCTTCAAATGATTGGGCTGCCATTGACGAACATCCGGCAGATTCCCATCGATGCATTGATGACCTTGCCCAACGATATGGATGATTGGTCCACTGATCCTGACGCTCTCAAACCGATGACGTGCGATCTGGTCGCGCAGGGTCGAAAAGGGATTCCCATCTTGTGCACCTTGCGGCCCATCACCTATAACGAACAACCCCACTGGATCATCAGTTTCATCAGCATTGAGAAAGTCAAGGAGGCGGAGGCGGCCAAATGTGATGCCTTGGCCCAACTCAACCGCTCTCAGCATTTACAGGCCATCGGGACCCTGGCCGGCGGCATATCCCACGATTTCAACAACATTTTATATGGTGTGATCGGTTATACCCAGTTGGCCCTGGATGAGGCGCAGCCCGGATCGGTCCTGCACGACAATCTGCAGCAAATTCTGACAGGCAGCCGCAGAGCCAAGGACCTCATTGCCCAAATATTGGCGTTCAGCCGCCATGATGAGACCGAACGTAAATCCATTCAACCGGCGCCCCTGGTCAAGGAAGCCCTCAAGTTGTTACGCGCCTCCATCCCGACAACGATCGACATACAATCAAAGGTCTTGCCGCGGGTCTCGACCATTTTCGCCAACCCCACCCAGTTGCACCAGGTGGTGATGAACCTGTGCACCAATGCGGCCCACGCCATGCTGCCCCAGGGGGGGCTGATGCGCGTCATGCTCGATGAACAGATGGTGGAAACCGAAACACCGGCATTTCAAGGCACCATACCGCCAGGCCGTTATGTACGGCTGGTCGTCGCGGATACCGGTAACGGCATGCCCGACAGCATCCTCAAACGAATCTTCGATCCTTTTTTCACCACCAAACCCCAAGGCGAGGGTGCAGGCATGGGATTATCGGTGGTTTTTGGCGTGGTTCAGGCGCATGAGGGCTTCATGCGTGTGGATACTGAACTGGGTAAGGGCTCAAGTTTTGAGATCCTGCTGCCGGTCGCCCCATCGGAAGAAGAAGATGAAGAAGATCGTGAAATTTCCACGCCGGGTGGCTCGGAACATATTCTTTTTGTGGATGACGAGAATCAGTTGATTCAAATGGCAGAACAGATGCTCTCTAAATTAGGCTACCGCATCACGACCATGCAGAATCCGCTGGAGGCCCTGGAACAATTTCGTAAAGACCCCAAACAGTTCGACCTGGTCATCACCGACCTGACCATGCCGAAACTCAGGGGCACCAAGTTGGCGCGCCACATGCTTCATCTGAGACCAAACTTGCCCGTTCTTCTTTGCACCGGCTATGGCGAAGAAATTACGCATGATAAAGTCGAACAGATCGGCATCCGCGAACTCATCCTCAAGCCGATATTGCGCAGTCAACTGGCGGTGAGTATTCGCAGGGCGTTGGAACAAAACGAGTCCCCAATGGTGTAAAGGCCGGAGGGCTTCAGATCCAAGCCGCAAAGGGAAAAGCCGTAGTGAGGCTACTGCGAACCCTTGGCAACGCCGGATCTGGAACCCTCCGGCCTTTGCATCATTGGGGTTATCCCAGCCCCACGAACCTGCCCCCCTGATAGATAATGAAAGACATAATCCATGCCAGAGAAGTACTGTACGTAATACTGAACAACATCCACTTCACCGAACCGGTTTCGCGCCGGATGGCCGCGACGGTGGCCAGACAGGGCAGGTAAAGCAGCACGAAGACCATGGTGGACAGTGCAGACA
>JABDRH010000305.1 GCA_013041835.1 Desulfatitalea sp.
GCATGAAGGAAGATCTGCGTGTCGTTGATAAAATCCGCGGCCGCATCATTTCTGTCAGCGAAAGCGTGGTTTTCGTGGATACCGGCACCAAAACCGACGGCGTGGTGGAGATCGAGGAGCTGCGCGACGAGGAGGGCAACCTGCCCCATGCCGTCGGCGACGAACTGGAGCTGTTTGTGGTGGCGGCCAACGAGGGTGAAATCCGGTTGTCCCGCGCCATTGCCGGCGCAGGCGGCCTGGAGATGCTCAAGGATGCCTTTGCCGGCAATATTCCGGTGGAGGGACGGGTTCAGCAGACTATAAAGGGCGGATTCCAGGTGGAGGTGCTCAAGCGCCGTGCTTTTTGTCCCATAAGCAAAATCGATACCCAGTATGTGGAAGATGGTGAATCCTACGTGGGGCAGACGTTCCAGTTTCTCATTAAGAAACTAACGGAAAACGGTCGCAATATCGTTGTTTCCCGCCGGGACCTTCTCGAAGCCGAGCAAAAAACAGCCCATGATGCTTTTCTCAAGGACCTGGTCCCCGAGCAGACATACGACGGCCGGGTGACCCGGCTGATGCCCTTCGGTGCCTTTGTCGAGCTGATTCCAGGGCTTGAGGGCATGGTGCATATCTCCGAGCTGGGCTGGTCCCGCGTGGAAAAGCCGGAAGATGTCGTTCAGCCTGACCAAACCGTTCGTGTCAAGGTGCTGGGTGTGGCGGCCGGCAAGAAGGGGCCCAAGATTGCTTTATCCATCAAGCAGGTGCAGGGCGATCCCTGGGATCGGCTGCCCGAAGATCTGGAACCCGGGCGCAAAATCAACGGGAAGGTTATGCGCTGCACCAATTTTGGCGCTTTCGTGGAAATAGTGTCCGGCATCGAAGGTCTCGTTCATATCAGCGAGCTGAGCTACACGCAACGGGTGCACCGCGTCGAAGACGTGGTCCAGCCGGGCCAGACCATCTCCGTGGTCATCAAGGAGGTGGATACGCACAAACGACGGATCGGGCTCAGCCTGCGCGATGCCGAGGGCGATCCCTGGCTGGAAGTCGATCAGAAGTTTAAAGCGGGTCAGGCTGTTTCCGGCACCGTGGAAAAAAGGGAAAAGTTCGGTATTTTTGTGCAGTTGATGCCGGGGGTGGTGGGTTTGCTGCCCAAATCCAATATCGCCAAATCGGCCGGTGCGGCGCGGTTTGACACGCTCAAACCGGGTGATGCCATCAACACGGTCGTAGAAAATATCAACGCGGCCGACCGGCGGATCTCCCTGAAACCGGGCGACGCGCAGGAACCGGAAAAGCAAGACTGGAAGTCCTTTGCCGAAAGCAACGATAGCGGCAGCATGGGCGCGCTGGGAGAGCAGTTGGCCAAAGCATTCAAAAAGAAAGAGTAAAACATGACGGATACGGATATCTACGATTTGGTCATCATCGGCGGCGGCCCAGGTGGCCTTTCGGCAGCGATTTACGCCATGCGCGGGGCGCTCAAGACCGTGCTTATCGAAAAAGGCATTCCCGGCGGTCAGGTGAACCTTTCTGACGAGGTGGAGAATTATCCGGGTCTTATTCATGCCAATGGCGCTGAGTTGGCCATGAAATTTGCCGAGCACGCGCGCGTCTACGGCCTGGAAGAGATCAACGACGAGGCGATCGCGGTCGAACCGGGGCTGGATCACCACCATGTGCGGCTTGCCGGCGGTCGCAACATCGCCGCCCACAGCGTCATCCTGGCCACGGGCGGCACACCGCGTAAACTCGATATTCCCGGAGAGGACGACTACTACGGAAAGGGTGTCTCATACTGTGCCGTGTGCGACGGCTTCTTCTTCCGGAACAAACAGGTGATTGTAGTGGGCGGCGGTGACAGTGCCTGTGAAGAGGGGCTCTACCTGGCCAAACTGGCCGAGCAGGTCTATCTGGTGCACCGCCGTGACGCCTTGCGGGCCAGCCGCATCCTGCAGCAACGCGTGGAAGCCGATTGCAAGATCGAGGTGCTCTGGAACAGCGTGCTGACTGAAATCCAAGCCGGAGCGGATGGCGTTAACCAGGTCCGCCTGCAAGACACCCGCAACGGTGACCAGCGCGATATGTCCATCGACGGCATTTTTATCTTCATCGGCTTTGAACCCAACAACCAGTTGGTGCCCAAAGGGGTCCGCCTGAGCACCGAAGGTTTTGTCATCACCGATGGTCAATGCGCCACCAGCATCCCCGGCATTTATGCCATCGGCGATTTGCGCGAGAAGTACGCCCGCCAGATTGTCATCTCCGCGGCGGACGGCTGCACGGCCGCACTTTCGGCCGCTCACTACGTAGAGACGCGCAAGGCCGGCTCGGGCGCCGACACGTGCGAACTACCGGCCACATAGCGGCAAGGGTGCAGGTAAAAAGAACTGCGCCATCACAAATCTTTTTATGCTTGAAGTCCTTCCAGTATACAAATACTCTCTTTTGTGGCTATGGTTCGGGAAAGTTTAAATCCTGATGATTCAAGCAATGCTCTGAATTCTTTTTCCGTGCGTTCACGTCCACCTGTGGTGACAAGCATTTCAAGATCCAGGAGCTTGGCAATGCAGGGTTCGTTTCCTGGCTGAATAACCATTTCAACAATTAAAAGTCTTGATTCTGTTTTCATGGCTCGGCGGCAGTTCGCCAGGATAATCCGGCACTGCTCATCCGGCCAGTCATGAAGGATATGAGACAGAAGGTATGCATCACTGCCTGCCGGTATTTCTTTGAAAAAATCACATTCTAGGGCCAGGCAGCGATCTTCAAGCCCTCGGGTTTGGATCACTTTTTTCGTTTCTTTAATTACACGAGGCGTATCGACTACAATCCCTTTAATTAAGGGATTTGCGATCAGAATCTCAGTCATCAAGGTACCGAGTCCTCCGCCAACATCTGTCAGCGTATTGATGCCTGAAAAATCATAGACGTCAATAATTGCACGGTGTGATGTGGCGGATTTTACTGCATTGGCTCCGTCAAATACTGCTGCTGCCTGGGGGTTTGTTTCAAGCCAATCAGAAACCGGCATTCCATATGCTTTTTCAAAGGCTGTGGCTCCTGTTCTTACACTATCCATAAGGTATCCCCACGATTTGTCACTCCAGTCAGCGTTGAACAGTATTGCCATGGCTCTCATGGCCCCTGTTTTTAAATACTCAGCCATTGGTGTAAGTTCAAACCGTTTGTCCTGCGTTTCGAAAAAAATACCGACACTCGCCAGGGCTCTCATTATCCTGTATAGAGAAGGAGCATGGGATTGGCTTATCTGAGCGAGTTCTTCAATGCTTTTAGGGCCATCGGAAAGCACATCTGCTATGCCAAGTTCAGCCGCTATATAAATAGGTTTGCTGATCCACTTTCCGACGATAAATTGCATTAACTGTACTGCTGGTGGTAGTTGTCCTTTCGGTTGCATTACTGCCTCCTTTTTTGAAAGAATTTTATAGGTGCGGTGGATCTGAAGTTTACAGGATGATCAATTCAGGAATTATGGATCAGAAAGGGAACAAAGTGACTATATTCGAAATGGCGGGTCTTTTGAATTGCTCAGTACGCCAGGAAAGGTAAAACAAGAAAAGAACGGATATTATCGGCTTGCAAGCAGACTTTGATGTTACATACGAACATATTGAATGTCAATACAATTGAACGATCTGCAAAGGTTTCGGGACACAAATTGGCATGTATTCCATTTTCAATATTGACAACATCGCGGTGTAAACCTTAAGGAGAGGGTTCAGGCATAAAGGTGCCCGGTGAGTTGCGTCATCCGGGGTAATAGGAAAGACGGTGAAAGTCCGTCACATGCCAGCCGTTGCCGTGATCGGGGACGAAACCTGCAAACAGGCCACTCTTTGGGTATAGGGGAAGGCGCGGGGAGTAGGATGATCCGTCAGTCGGAAAGCCTGCCTTACTTGCCAGTCAAGGATTCTCTGCTGGGACATGAATCTTTTGAATACGTACCAATTTATTCAGGAGATTTGCGATGTCACAGCACCTAAACAGGGAATTCGGCACCATCATCACCCGTCTGATTCACAAAGACAATCTCACCCAAAATGAAGCCAAGGCGGCGTTTGCCGCCGTGTTGGACAATGGGGTCACCGAAATGCAGCAAGGGGCGTTCCTGGCGGCTCTGGCCGCCAAGGGAGAGAGCGTCGACGAGGTGGCCGGGGCTTTCGAAGCCATCTATGAGTTGGATACCACCAAGGTGGCACTGCCCGGCGGCATTGAAACCGTTGAAAACAGCGGCACCGGCATGGACACTTTTAAAACCTTCAACATCAGCACGGCCGCGGCCATCATTGCGGCTGCCGGCAGCATCCCCATGGCAAGGCACGGCGCCCGGGCCATCACCTCGTCGTGCGGCACGGTGGACATGGCCGAAGCCCTGGGTGTCGATGTGGAATGTAGGGCCGATGTGGTGGCCAATAGCATTGAAACCACCGGTCTGGGGCTTTTCAACGGTATGAGTCCCCACGTTCATCCCAAAGC